>JAFACY010000208.1 GCA_023425285.1 Bacillota bacterium | reverse complement strand
TTTTTATATGATATGGCAGAAGAATTTAAGTGATTAGTAACGGCTGATACCAATTAATTTATCATTATTTTAATTGGTATCTTTTTTTTTGTATATAAATATGCTAAAATATATGATGAAATTTATTTATATCGGAGGAACGATGGGAAAATTATTTGGTACTGATGGAGTCAGAGGAATTGCAAATAAAGATTTAACACCCGAATTAGCATATAAGTTAGGAAGAATCGGAGGACACTTTCTTACAAAGGGAAAGGAAAGACCGAAGATGGTAGTGGGAATGGATACGCGCATATCGGGAGATATGCTGGAAGGAGCTTTGTCCGCCGGATTGAATTCTGCAGGTGTGGATGTTTTATATTTAGGAATTCTTCCTACCCCTGCCGTGGCATGCATGATAAAGACTTTAAATGCGGACGGAGGAGTGATGATAACCGCATCACATAATCCCGTAGAGTACAACGGCATAAAATTTTTTAATGAGCAGGGATTAAAACTGACGGATGAAACAGAAGATGCCATAGAGGAATATCTGCTGAATAATATTGATATAGATTACCGTCCTGTTTCCGGGGAAATAGGAAGAAAGATATTGGTTGAAAATCCAACGGACAGATATAAGGATTTTCTGAAAAAGACAGTTAACGTAAGTCTGGAAGGAATGAAGATTGCGGTTGACTGCGGTAACGGAGCCGTTTATAAAGCCGCTCCTGAACTGTTAAGTGAGCTTGGGGCAACCGTGTACGTGGTACATAATGATCCGAACGGAGTAAATATAAATGTGGAGTGCGGTTCAACCAAGGTTGAAGAGGTTCAGAAGCTTGTGCTGGAAACAGGTGCGGATGTGGGACTTTCCTTTGACGGTGATGCGGACAGATTGATAGCGGCAGATGAGAACGGCAATATAGTGGACGGAGATCATGTCCTTGCAATTTGCGGCACTCACATGAAGGAAAACGGAAAACTAAAAAGCAATGCCGTGATCGGAACAGTTATGACCAACATGGGTCTCGATGTATGCCTGAAGGAACACAGCATAGACATCATAAAGACTAAGGTTGGAGACAGATACGTACTTGAAGAAATGCTTAAAGGCGGACATTCAATCGGCGGTGAACAATCGGGACATATCATTTTCCTTGATTACAATACAACAGGTGACGGACTGCTTACGGCACTGCAGTTGTTAAGTGTCGTGAAAGAAAGAAACACCAGGCTTTCAGAGTTGGCGGGAATAATGAAGGTAATGCCTCAAACCTTGGTAAATGCTCATGTGTCGCCTGAGAAAAAGAATGCTTATCTGGATGATGAAGTAATAAAAGATAAAATTCAGGAAATAGAGGACCACTTCAGCGGCAAAGGAAGAGTTCTCATCAGACCTTCAGGCACGGAGCCAATGGTAAGAGTTATGATTGAAGGAGAAAACCAATCAGAATTGGACACATACGCTAACGATCTGGCGAGACTGATAGAGGAAAGACTTAATTAAAAGGTATTTCCATATACGGTACGTAAATGAATCGCTCCTTTGGCTGATGGTAGACTATTATAGATTTTAAGGTATATGACCGGGTAGAGGCTAATTTAGCTTCTGCCCTTTTTTTGACTGTTTCAATGTCTACAGGTCTTTTTGGTCGTTGTTTGATTATGGTTAAATGCGGAGTGTAGCCTCTGTTTTCTTTTGTAAGCTTTAATTTCTCAAATATATTTTCATATAAATCTATTAATTCCCTGGAATGTACGCTCACATAGAGAACTCTGTTCCCAAACTGCCCGAGCTTGTTGAGTTTTATATTAAATGGCTCGGTATTTTTGCACACTTCAACTAAATCCGCAATAAATGAATCATCATCCGGAAGTGCCGGAGGCGGTACTATGGTGATGTGAGGCTCTGTTGTAAGGAATTTAAACTCGGCACGAAGCATTTCAATTTTATTTTTATATGTATCTGGAATAGGAGCACCTATAAAATATTTCATATATTTTCCCTTCTCAAGTTATTGTTTATTATTTTCAAATATTAATGCCTATTATACAATAAAACAGGGTATAATTAAACTAAATTGTTCAAAGCAGGATAAGTATGGATGAAATTTTAGAAATAGTATTAAGATACGTTGAAGCAGGAGGACCGCTGGCAGGTATTTTTTTCCCTGTCATTGAGGCCTTTTTCCCTGTATTGCCTCTGGTTGCCTTTGTTATAATTAATGTTGCGACATTCGGATTTTTTTTCGGGTATCTTTATTCGTGGACGGGAAACTGCATAGGCTCGTTTCTTTTGTTTTTACTGATCCGCAAGGTCGGAGGCAAAAGATTGGAAGAAAAAATCAATCAAAGCAAGTACAAAAAAACCTTGGAAAAAATCAGGCAAAAGAACACTACGCTCATGTTTTTCTTATATTGCTTTCCTTTTTCTCCGTCGTTTTTAATAAGTGGTACAGCAGCCTTGACTAATATGGATACAAGGCGCTTCTTAATAACTTTGCTGCCGGCTAAATTTGTCATGATGCTGTCCCTTGCCTTCATAGGAGAAAATGTAAGCTCATTTTTTGAAGACCCTGTTAAATCAATACTTTACATTTTGTTTATTTTGCTTGTGAATTTACTGAGTAAAAAGTTTTTTGAAAAATTTGAAAAACATTTATAAATACTATTGACATTGACGTAACGTAAATGTGTACACTGTTAATGTAAGGAGTGAGGAAATGGAATATACAATAAAAAAACTCGGCAGCTTAGCAGGTATCAGTACAAGGACGTTGAGATACTATGATGAAATCGGGATTCTGAAGCCGGCAAGAATCAATTCATCGGGCTACCGGATTTATGGTGAAAAGGAAATTGATATATTGCAGCAAATTTTATTTTATAGGGAGCTGGGCGTTAATCTGGAGGATATAAATAAAATTATTACATCCCCGGATTTTGACGAAGCGGTTGCGCTTAAGCATCACTATAATGAACTCCTTGCCAGGAGGCAGCAGTTGGATGCCTTGATTCACAATGTGGAAAAGACAATTTTCAGTAAGGAAGGTAGAATAAAGATGAGTGATAAAGAAAAGTTTGACGGCTTCAAGAAAAAGCTTGTGGAAGATAACGAAAATAATTACGGTAAGGAAATAAGGGAAAAATACGGTGAGGAGGCTGTGAAGAAATCCAATGAGCAGTTTATGAACATGACACAGGAGCAGTACGATGAATTGCAGGAACTTGGAAACGAGATTCTTGAAACCTTGAAGGAAGCATACAAGGACGGAAATCCCGCGGGAGAGCTTGGTCAGAAAGCTGCGGAGCTTCACAGGAAATGGATTACATCCTGGTGGGGAAGCTATAATGCCGAAGCACATGCCAATTTAACACAAATGTATGTGGACGATGAAAGATTCAGAGCTTATTATGATAAGGAACAGCCCGGATGTGCCGAATTTTTAAGAGATGCGGTGAAAATATACACTGAAAAGAATTAAAGTAACAACATGATCCCTGCATATGCAGGGATTGTTTTTATATACTTGTTGTTTTCTTATTTTTTTGTTATACTTACATCATTAAATTCTAATGGTTTATTAATATTTCTTTTATAGTTCTTTAACTATGTTTATCCATAATTAGAACATAAGACACAGAAACAGGAACATAAGGAGATATTATGGGAAATAAGAAGATTTACATTGTTCTCACAAGAACAAATACAATATTATCAAGAATGATCGGATTTATAAAAGACGATGAATATACACACGCTTCCATTTCATTGGACGAGCGCTTATCAAAAATGTACAGCTTTGGCAGGAAGTACACCTTTAATCCGTTTGTAGGACGTTTTGTTGAAGAAAATTTCAATGAAGGTGTATATGGTAGATGTGATGACCTGCAGGGCTTAGTCATGGAAATTGATGTTACTCACGAGCAGTACAGGAAAGCGGAAAAATTAATAAGCAAATTTATTTCGAACAGGGATTTATACAAATATAATTATATGGGACTTTTCAATTGCTTACTTGGCAAAGAATTATGTAATAATCACAGGTTTTTATGCTCTGAATTTGTTTACTATATTTTAAATAAAAGTGGCAGAGTTAATATTAATAAACCAAGAAATCTTATAAGACCGCAGGACTTGTACAACATAAACGGGAGAATTATATTCAAAGGAAATCTGAAAAACACAAGATGGGCAGGAAGAATATACGAAAGAAATGAATTTATACAAGGATACAAATATGCAAAGATATAATCGGGACGGTGGTATTAATGAAGTACTTAATAGGCATAGACGCAGGAGGTACAAAATCCGAGCTTGTTGCGTATGATTTAAGCGGAGATGTCATATTTAAAAAAATCGGAGGAGCGGGAAATCCCGCCGTGAATCTGGAAAATACGTTGAATAACATTGCTTCTTTGACAGGTGATTGTACAGATGAGCTTGGAAGGGAAGAATGCCAGCTTATTTCTATAGGTATGGCCTCTGTGGAAACAGGAAATTATGTTGAATTAATAAAACAGCATATGGAGCAAAACTTTGGAGTTAAAACCATAGTGCTGAACGATGCAAAAATGGCATGCATGGCATATTTTGGCGGAGGTGACGGCATACTTGCCATTGCCGGGACAGGCTCTTCATGTTATGTACAGAAAAATGGATATGGCGAGATGGCAGGCGGATGGGGACATATCCTCGGTGATGAAGGAAGCGGATATCACACAGTTATAGAAGCCTTTAAGAATATAATATATAAAATAGACAGAAACATGGAGCTTGATGCTTTAAGTATGAAGCTTCTTAGAGAAGCAGGCGGATTTTCGCGCTCTGATATAATGGAATTTATTTATAATAATGAAAAGGATTCCATTGCCGCTTTATTTCCGGTTATTGTTCATGCTGCTGAAGCAGGAGATTTACATGCCATGAATTTTTTGGAGAAAGCTGCAAAAGAGCTTGCTGAGCTTACGCTGACAGCATACAGGAAAAAAGGATTTAACGGACATATTACTATAGGTATTAAGGGCGGAGTGTTCCATAACAGCGAACTCATAAGGAGAGTATATATAGCTGAGCTTGCAAAGCATCTCGAAAGCTTCCAGATAATAGAAGAGGATATTTCCGCAGCAAGAGCGGTTTTGTATTTACACAACAGAGAACAAAAATAGACTCAACAAGCAGAGATTTGTAAGTTGACTCAAGTCTTATCATGTGTTATTATGACTATAATTACAAAAATGGTCAAATAGTATAAATATTAAGGAGCGGTACATGCCAAGGTCTTTTACTGAACATGAAAGAGAATATATAAAAAGAAGATTAAAAGAAGAAGCAAAAGAATGCTTAAATTTATATGGTATCAAAAAAACAACGGTAGATGAGCTTGTTAAAAGAGCAAATATACCCAAAGGAACATTTTATTTGTTTTATGATTCAAAAGAATTGATACTTTTTGATGTCATCAATGACGTTCAAAATGAAATACAAAATCAAATAATCACTGAATTGCATGCTTTAAATGGAAATGTTGGCAGTGAAAAATTAGCTGAACTTTTATTTATGTTTTATAAAAAGGCTGAAAATACATTTTTTTTAAATATTTTAACAAACGGCGAATTAGAATTGTTGATGAGAAAGCTGCCTCTTGATATTGTGAACGAACATTTTGCTCAGGATGATTTTATAATAGAGAAGATTCTGAGTGTAATGCCTCATAAGCCGGATATAGATGCCAAGATTTTAAGCGGGGCATTGCGCGGTGTATTCCTGTCCATGCTGCATAAGAGAGAAATAGGCGAAGATGTATTTGACGATGCATTGAAGCTCATGATAAAAGGAATCGCAATTCAATTAATGGAGGAAAAAAATGATTGATGTTGTTGATTTATCTTTTAGCTATAATGATATACCTTTTATAGAACATATGAATTTTAGTGTTCAGAAAGGGGAAATATTTGGTTTCTTGGGACCTTCAGGAGCGGGTAAAAGTACTTTGCAAAATATTCTGACAGGTTTGATAAGGAACTATGATGGTAGTGTAACAGTGAATAAAACAGAATGCAAAAGATATAAAAATGATTTTTATGAAAATATAGGTGTTGATTTTGAATTTCCTTCATTGTATGAAAAACTGACCGGAAGAGAAAATCTAAAATTTTTCGGTTCCCTGTATTCCGGAAGGCTCAGAAATATTGACGAATTATTAAAAATGATTGGACTTCAAAATGATGGAGATAAAAAAGTTTCCGAATATTCGAAGGGTATGAAATCAAGGTTGAATTTTATAAAGGCGTTGCTCCACAATCCCGAAATTTTATTTTTAGATGAACCAACCAGCGGGTTAGATCCGAATAACAGCAGAATTATGAAAAATATAATTCTTGAGGAAAAAGAAAAAGGAAGGACTATAATTCTTACCACACACAATATGGTTGACGCGACAGAATTATGTGACAGAGTGGCATTCATAGTGGAAGGAAGCATAAAGGCATTGGATTCTCCACACAATTTGATTATGTCTAAGGGTGCTGCAAAAATAAAATATACTTTTGTAGAAGGTAAAGAGGAAAGCAGAGAGTGCATGCTCAATAAAACATCTGAAGATGCAAAGCTTCAGGAGCTTATAATGTCAAATGAAATTTTATCAATACACAGCAGCGAGCCCACATTGAATGATATATTTGCGGAAATTACGGGGAGTGTGCTGCAATGAGGATAATAAATCTGATATACGGAGATTTCAGGTTTCAGTTTAAATATGGATTTTATTTCATCTACGCAGTTTTTACCATAATGTATATTTTGATAATACGCTTTATTCCTTCGGAATGGGTGGAATGGAGAGAAACAGTATCAGTTGTCTTAATATTTTCTGATCCTTCCGCAGTAGGTCCGTTTTTTATGGGTGCTATAGTATTGCTTGAAAAAAGTGAAAGAGTGCTAAGCACTATAGCAGTTTCGCCGGTGGGGGCAGATGAATATATAATTTCAAAAGTTGTGTCTTTGGGGATAATATCTGCAATTGCAGGTGCTTCCATCGCTTTATCGGCAGATGCGGAAAATATATTAATTGTAATATCCGGAGTCTTTATTGGTTCTGCATTGTTTACTCTGGTCGGGTTAATCATCGCTGTTAATATCAACAGTCTGAATCAGTTTGTAGCGGCAGCCGCTCCTGTTGAAATAATAATTTTTACTCCGCCTATTTTGTACTTGCTCGGTTATAATAATAAGCTTATGCTGCTTCATCCGGGATGCATGATAATAGACATGGTCGGCGGAGGAAATGAATATCTGTTGTTTTTTATTCCGGCACTTATTGCCTGGTTCTTATTTTTATATAAAATGGCACGCACGGATGTAATTAAAATGTTTCAAAGTCCTGGAGGCATAAAGCTATGAAACTGTTCGTTTCATTTAAACAATATTTAATACAGATTACCAAGGATGCCATGCTTTTTATCGTATGTCTCGCTCCGTTGATATGCGGCTCATTGTTTAAATTCGGCATACCGGCGGTAGAAAATGTTATTATACTTAAAGCTTATTATCCTTTGTTTGATTTGCTTTTAGCAGTACTTACTCCTATGATGATTTCATACGTATCTGCCATGGTAATCCTCGGAGATATTGATGAAGGTATAACAAAGTATATGGCAGTTACTCCTGTCGGAAAAAGCGGATATTTAATTTCAAAATTAGTATTCCCGATGTCTGCATCGTTTTTTATGACAATTATTGTTATGATGATATTTTCCCTGACAAGGACTGCTTTTGTGCAGATAATCGGAATATCAATATTAGCATCACTGCTTGGACTTATAATGTCAATGATGGTAATATCAATTTCTGCTAATAAGGTTGAGGGTATGGCAGTAATGAAATTATCCGGAATTATAACAATCGGAATTCCTCTGGTATTTTTCGCTGCCGAGAATGTCCAATATCTGTTTTTCTTTTTGCCTTCCTTGTGGATGGCCAAGTTTTTTTTAGGATATTCGTTGATTTATTTTACCTTATGTATTGCCGTATCGGCAGCATGGATATTATTTTTTGTTAAAAAATTTCTGAAAAAAATATATTGATTCTTAATTTAAAAAATCTCTTTGGTTAAATGCGCTGAAGGGATTTTTTATTATCTATTGACAAATTAATAATAATATAGTAATATCAATATAGACCACGTGGTCTATAAAATTATTTTTGAGAGAGTATTATTATGAAAGAAAAAAGCTTTGAGAAAAAAGAAGAGCTGCTGGAAGCTGCATTGAACGAATTTGCCTCAAAAAATTATGCTGATGCTTCCCTTAATAGCATTATAAAAAATGCCGGTATAAGCAAGGGGACATTTTATTATCATTTTAAGGATAAGCAGGAGCTATACATTTATTTACTGAAGTCTTCTGTTGAAATTAAGTGGGAGTTTATAAATAAAAATATCAAATCTCATTCAACAGAAAATAAAAAGGATATATTTGAAATGTTTAAGTTTCAGGCTGAAATTGGTGCGGAGTTTGCATCAATACATCCAAAATACCATAGCTTAAGCAAACTGTTTGTAAATGAAAAGGGCAATGAAATATACGATATTGCAAAAAATGAATTGAATGCAGAAGGCATAAATCCTCTGAATGAAATGATCGAAAATGCTATAAAGAACGGAGATATCAGGAAGGAGCTGCCTTGCGATTTTATAATAAAAATAATAAATTATATGTTTTCTCATTTTGAGGATGTTTTCAATTCGGCAGATGACATGGAGCTTGAAAATATGATCAGGAATCTTGACTATTATGTAGACTTTATGAAGAATGGATTAGGAAGCAAGCTTACCGGGGAGGGTATATGAGAAATAAAAAATATGATAAGATAACAGCATTGATATTTGCTTTTGGTACTGTGTTTTTTCTTGTGCTGGCATTTACAAACAATCAGTTTTTTAACTGGGCTTACGAACGACATCAAAATCAGATAAGCTGGTATATAAGACCACTGTTTCTGATACCGTTTTGCTGGTTTGCATATAAAAGAAGTTGGACCGGTATTTCTGTCACGATTTTTATGATGCTGACAAGTATGTTCTGGTTTCCAAAACCTGAGTTTGTAAGTGAACAGGTTAAGGATTTTTTGCAGATGGAAATGGATTATCTGCTGGGGGACTGGGGATGGATCAAGATTTTAATTACCATGCTTGTTCCTGTATCACTTGCGGCATTGGCAGCGGCGTTTTGGAAACGAAACCTGTATTTTGGCATTTCTGTAATGGTTTTTATAGCTATAGCAAAAATGACATGGAGCGTTATATTCGGAGGCGAAGCAGGCAAGTCGATTTTTATTCCTGCAATAGCAGGATTGGTAATTTGCATAGTCCTGATATATTACGGATATAAGAAAATGGAAAATAAATAGGAATATTTTCTCCTATTTGTTTTCAAATCAACCTTTCAATCAAGCTCAGCGATTTCGGATTGTTGAGCTTTTTTGCAAGTATATATGCTTTTTGAGAGTGAATTTTTGCCTCGCTGTGTCTTCCGCTTTTTATTTCTAACAATGCCTTATAATATTCCGCAAAATCTCTTCCCCATATAACATTGAATTTATCAAAATATTCAATAGATTTATTTATCATGTTTTCGGCTTCTTCAAATCTGTTCATACTGTACAGCGCTTGTCCGACGTTTGAATAAAATGTTTCCAATCCCTTGACAATGTCGTTTTCCATACATATGTTAATTGCCTTAATAAAATAATCGTATGCAGCTTCATAATTTCCTGAATCCTTGTTCATTTGACCTAAATAGTTATAGCATGCAGAAATATTTACGCTGTACTTGTTGCTGAATTTATTCAGGCTTAAAAAAATGCTGATTGATTCGTTCAATACTCTGTCTGCTTCCTCAAATCTTTCTGTTCTGATGAAATAAAGTCCCTGCAGCCTTAGAATTATACCTCTTTCATCTATTATGTCTCTTTTTTTCAGAAGATTTAAGCAGCGGTCAATATACTCAC
>JAFACY010000148.1 GCA_023425285.1 Bacillota bacterium | reverse complement strand
GGACGGAGAATTCAAATTATAACTTTGAAGCTTTTTATGAAACAGAAAAACCCGTTGATCTTAATTCTGTTTTATCAATTGAAATCAACGGCAGAACGGTTAAATTCGAAAAATAAAAATACAGAGGAGATTTTTGATCATGAATATTAAAAGATTTATTGCAATTGCAGTTTTTGCAGCAACTGCCGTATTAGCAGGAGCAGGAATGTATACCGCTTATGCGGAGGAAGAAAGAACCGAATATTTCTTTTGGTCGGATGCGTTGCCCATTCCGGCGTACGCAACATCGAATGAGGACGGTACTCCCGGAAAAATAGGAATCATAAATGAAGATGGTGAAAAAACCGAATTAACACTTCCCGATTATGAAGAAGCAATAAAAAATCGAGTACTTGTTCTTGTAAACGGAAAATATCTGCACACTGTAGCAGGATCAGGGGCAGACCCGTTCATTGAAGATGGAAGCACAATGATTCCTTTAAGGGCTGTTGCCGATGCATTCGGTTTTGAAGTTGAATGGGAACAAAGTGAAGAAAAAATTACACTGACGAGAGACAGTAAAACAATTATTTTATATATAGGAAAACCGGAGATATCGGTTGACGGAGATACAGTATATTTTGAAAACGCAGTACCATTGATTAAAAACGACAGGACATTTTTGCCTGTTAGAAAGCTGGCAGAAATTCTTGATATAAAGGTTGAGTGGGATGAAGATACAAGGACAGCAGCCTTCAGCGAATAATTTTAACTTGAGCCCCCTTGATATACAAGGGGTTTTTTTTCTTACAGTATAAGCGACCGAATAAGTATGAGTAGTCTCGGTCGTCATCTAGTTCTAAGCTGACATAAGCTTCTGTTCCTTCGTGCCAAAAGTGATACTTCTGCAAATGTTTTCTTTTGTTATTGACTTTTTTGCTGCTTGGTATTATAATTTAGTTAAACGTTTAAGTAGGTATTCATTATGAAAATTACTATTAAAGAAATTGCAAAAGAGGCAGGAGTATCTATTGCCACGGTTTCGATGATTTTAAATAATAAAGACAAGAATATTACTCATGCAACCCGCGTGAGAGTTCTGGATGCAGTAAAAAAATATAACTATGTCCCAAATGCAATGGCAGGCAGTCTTGTAACTCAAAAAACTCATATTGTGGGGTTAATACTGCCTGATATTACCAACCCTTTTTTCCCCGGTATCGCCAGAGGCGCTGAAGACAAGGCAAATGAATCGGGCTATAGCATTATATTTTGCAATACAGACGATAAGCTCGAAGTGGAAGAAAAGTATATTGAAACTCTCACTAAAAAAATGGCGGACGGAATAATAATTGCACACTCTTCCGGCAGTGAAAAAATGTCTGAAATATTGGAAAGATGTAAAGTTCCAATAATTTTAATCGACAGAGATTTTTATTCGGAAAAAATTTGCGGTAAGGTATTGGTTAACAATTTAGAGGGAGCATACAAGGGTGTTTCTTATTTAATAAACAAAGGATATACAAGAATAGCATTTCTCTCAGGATCATTAAAAACCCGCACAGCCAGAGACAGATTAGACGGATATAAAAAGGCTTTATCGGACAACGGTCTGGAGTATGACGAAAAACTTGTTAAATATGGCGAATACAAAATTGAATGGGGAAAAGATGGCGTTAATGAATTGTTATCTGAAAACCGGCAGTTTGATTCCATATTTTGCGGCAATGACCTGATTGCAATTGGCGCTATTAAGGAGCTTAAGAAAAATGGCTACAGTATTCCCGGCGATGTGGGTGTAATGGGCTTTGATGACATATATCTGGCAGGACTTGTGGAGCCGTCTCTTACTACTGTAAGGCAGCCTAATTACAAAATGGGTTATCAGGCTATGGAGTTATTGTTGGAAACTTTGAATGACCCGGATAAGAAAAATAATAATTTTAAGGAAATGGAAATAATAACACTGGACACAGAAATAATCGAAAGAAATTCTATATAATTATCAATCATAAAGCAGGTGTTAGAATGAAAAAAGGAAATTTATTAAACTCTGAAATTTCATATGTCATAGGTAAAATGGGACATACAGATTCACTGACTATAGGGGACTGTGGGCTACCCGTTCCGGAAGGAGTTCAAAGGATAGATCTTGCGGTAGTAAAAGGATTGCCGGAATTTATTCCTGTATTATCTGCGGTGCTGGAGGAGCTGTTTATTGAAAAGGTTATACTTGCAAAAGAAATAGTCCATAGTAACCCTGAATTGAACAATAAAATAACAGAAATTATAAAAGCTGCCGAAAAAGAAGAATTAAGAACAATTGAAGTTGAATATGTCACCCATGAGGAATTCAAGAAAAGAACAGCAGGTACCAAGGCGGTGGTAAGAACCGGCGAATATAAAGCATTTGCTAACATTATCCTTGTATCCGGAGTAACATTCTGATGAATATAAAAAATTAGCGGGTGGTGGTTAAGTGAAAGATATTGCAGTATCTATGAAACATATTACGAAAAACTTTTCCGGTATTAACGTATTAAAAGATGTGAGCTTCAATATTTACAAGGGACGGATTATGGCACTTGTAGGCGAAAACGGAGCAGGAAAATCCACCCTGATGAAAATTCTTACCGGTGTTTATCTGAAGACGGATGGAGAAATTTATCTGAATGGCAGTGAGGTTAGCTTTAATGATACGCATTCATCTCAGGAAGCCGGAATTGCCATTATACATCAGGAGTTAAATTTAGTCAGAGACCTGTCCATAGGAGAAAACATATTTCTTGGAAGAGAACCCATATCAGGCAATGGACGGATTCTTTGGAAAAAGCTTTATGAAAATTCCGAATATTGGCTGAAAAAATTAGGGTTGAATGAAAACCCCAGGGAACTGGTCAGGAATTTAAGCGTCGGAAAGCAACAGCTGGTTGAAATTGCAAAAGCCCTATCTATCGATGCAAGGGTTATTATAATGGATGAGCCAACCGGTGCTTTGACACCTGCCGAAACACAAAAATTATTTAATGTAATAAATGATTTAAAAAGAGAAGGAAAAAGCATTGTATACATATCTCACAGAATGCAGGAAATATTTGAAATATGCGATGATGTGACAGTATTGAGAGACGGAGAATTGATTGGTGAAAAGGCGATTCCGGAAACAGATGAAGATAAAGTAATTGAGATGATGGTGGGAAGAAAGCTAAGCGAGCAATATCCCAGAATTGAAACAGCAATAGGGCAGGATGTTCTGCGGGTGGAAAACCTTTCAAATCAATTTGTAAGGGACATTTCATTTTCATTAAGACAAAGCGAAACATTAGGGGTAGCCGGTTTAATGGGGTCTTCAAGGACTGAGCTTATGAGAACGCTTTACGGGATTTATCCGTATAAGGGAGAGATTTTTTTGGACGGTACAAAAATAAAGATTTTATCTCCCATGGATGCCTTGAGTTATGGAATAGCATATGTTTCGGAAGACAGAAAGACCAACGGTATAATAACTGATATGAGTGTGAGGGATAATATAACTCTGTCTTCTCTTAAGAAATTTACAGGTCCTCTCGGCACGAT
>JAFACY010000145.1 GCA_023425285.1 Bacillota bacterium | reverse complement strand
TGTTGGCTTGCGGAGGTTCACCAATAATGGCTGATGATATTGAGGAAGTTGAAGAAATAACATCAATATGCAGTGCACTTGTAATAAATATAGGAACATTGAATTCAAGGACTGTTGAATCAATGGTGAGAGCGGGCAAAAAGGCGAATGAGCTGAATATACCTGTGATACTTGACCCTGTAGGTGCAGGGGCTTCAAAGCTGAGAAGAGATACAACGTTCAGGTTGCTGGATGAAGTAAAATTTTCCGTTGTGAGAGGTAATATGTCAGAAATTAAAACAGTCGGCAAATCCAATACCGGTGGAACAAGAGGTGTAGATGCCAGTATAGCCGATTCAATTATTGAAGAAAATATCGATGAAGCTGTCGAATATATAAGCTCGCTGTCAAAAGGTCTGTCTGCGGTTGTAGCTGTTACAGGTGCCATAGATATTGTTGCGGATGGAACAAAGACATATCTGATTCGAAACGGACATCCGATTATGGGGAAAATAACAGGAACGGGCTGCATGCTTACTTCAACAATCGGGGCTTATTGCGGTGCCAACAAAAATAATATTATTGATGCAGCAGCGGCAGCTGTATGCGCCATTGGATTAAGCGGAGAGCTTGCTTATGAAAAAATGAAGAAAAACGATAGCGGGACATCATCGCTCAGGTCTTATCTTATAGATTTTATGAGCAAAGTTGATGATGTAATGCTGAAGGAAGGTGCGAAAATTGAAATTAGACAATAAATCACTGCTGCTTTATGCAATTACAGACAGGTCATGGCTGAACAAAAGAATGCTTTCGGAAGTTGTAGAAGAAGCAATATTGGGAGGGGCAACATTTATTCAGCTGAGAGAAAAAGATTTGGAATATGACGAATTTTTAAAGTCTGCCATGGAAGTGAAGACTGTTACGGATAAATATAAAATTCCATTTGTAATCAATGATAATGTAGATATTGCAATTGCCGTTGATGCCGACGGAGCCCATATAGGTCAAAGCGACGAGGAAATCATGACAGCCAGGAAAAAACTCGGACCTGATAAAATAATCGGTCTTTCTGCTGTTACAGTCGAAGAAGCCGTCAGAGCGGAACAAAACGGTGCGGACTACATAGGTGTGGGTGCGGTTTTTAATACATCTACAAAGCTTGATGCCGGTATTGTTTCATTTGAAACTCTGAAAGGAATATGTGAAGCGGTAAAAATACCAGTTGTTGCAATCGGAGGAATATCCGGAAATAATGCGCTTGAGCTTGCAGGTACAGGCATTGCGGGGATATCTGTCATATCGGCGATTTTTGCTCAGGATGACATAAAGATAGCAGCATCAAAACTTTTAAGATTAACAGAACAAATAGTAGTGACATTTTAAGGGGGAAATATGAGAAAGATATTGACAATAGCCGGCTCTGACTCAAGCGGCGGTGCGGGCATCCAGGCGGATCTGAAAACAATGTCCAGCCATAAAATGTATGGCATGAGTGTAATAACAGCCTTAACAGCACAAAATACAACCGGAGTATATGGTGTGTTTGAATCCTCTCCGGAATTTGTGGCTTTGCAAATGGATGCAGTTTTTTCGGATATCTATCCTGATGCCGTAAAAATCGGAATGGTTTCAAATAAAGAGATAATATCCGTAATTGCAGACAAGCTTGTTGAATATAAGGCAGAAAAAATAGTTCTTGACCCGGTAATGGTGTCTACAAGCGGAAGCAAGCTTTGCAGGGATGATTCTATTGAAATTCTTATAAATAAATTGATGCCACTGGCGACGGTGATAACACCTAACATACAGGAAGCACAGGTGCTCAGTGATCTTGAAATAGAAAGCAAACAAGATATGCAAAGAGCGGCTGTCAAAATATCCGAAAACTATTCTGGCTGTATACTTATAAAGGGAGGTCATCTGACTTCCTGCAGCGATGATTTGTTATATACCGGCGGTGAGTTTATATGGTATGAGCAGGAGCGGATAGAGAATCCGAACACGCATGGAACGGGCTGTACGCTGTCATCTGCAATTGCATGCAATCTGGCTGATGGCTGCGACATAAAAACGAGTATAATGAATGCCAAAAAATATATAACAGGCGCTTTAAAGGCAAACCTGAATCTGGGAAAAGAAAGAGGTCCTTTGAATCATTGCTGGAATTTAATATAATTGAGAACAGACTGCTGCATTTAGTGAATTGTCATGCAGCAGCCTGCTTTTTTCGTTTGCATTTATAAAATCCTTGAAATTATATTTTTTTAAGATATAATAAATATACAGATGAAACAAAGACATACGTCTTTGTCTGATTATGTATTTATTGTATCGGTGTGAAGCAAGCCGATAAGCGGCTTGCACTTATGATATAATACATATATCATACCATCGCCTCGGCAATGCAAGCGAGCTTGCGCTGCACTCGGCTCAGATATGATATAATATAATGAAATGAATAGTAATAATCAGCACATGATAGTGGGTGAAAAGATGGAAGCTAAAGAAATTCTGGTAACCGAAGCAGGTTATAAAGAGCTTGTGGACGAATTAGAATACAGAAAGATAACGTTAAGAAAAGAAATTTCCGAAAGAATAAAATATGCCTTGCAGGAGGGTGATTTAAGTGAAAACGCCGAATATCACGAATCCAAGGAAGAGCAGAATAAAAATGAATCAAGGATAATTGTTCTTGAGCATACGTTGAAGCATACAAAAATAGTTAAGCATAATGAAAAGAAAAAAGACACGGTTCAGATAGGAAGCAAAGTTGAGGTCAGAGACCTGGAGTTTGATGAAGTCCTGGAATTCTCAATAGTCGGTGCTACGGAGGCTGACCCAGTTACGGGAAAAATTTCGAACTTATCACCTCTCGGCTCGGCACTTTTGGGCAAGAAAAAGGGTGTTACTGTAACTGTAAGCTCCCCCGGCGGTGTCGTTAAATATGAAATTCTTGAAGTAAATTAATCAAAGATTTGATTAAGCTTTGCAATTTATAATGATTGCAAAGCTTAATATTTTTTATTGCCGATCAGTATTAATGCTTGAAGAATTTATTTAATAATTGTATAATAACTTGAGTACGCTCGGATTAAATTTTAATCGACGGTACGTACTAAAGGCTTTACAAAAAGGGGACGAAATGGCTAATACAGATAAAAAAGAAGTGAAAAAAACCAGTATAGGCGGTCAGGCACTCATCGAGGGAATTATGATGAAGGGTCCTGAAAAGATTGCAACGGCAGTCAGAAAGCCGGATGGGGAAATAGTTGTAAGAGAAAGTGAAATTGATCAGAAATTTAAGCATAAATTTTTTAAATTACCAATCATAAGAGGAAGCTTTGTACTGATAGACTCCTTGGTTACAGGCGTAAAAGAGCTTATGTATTCAGCTGAGTTTTACGGAGAAGATTACGAAGAGGATGCGTTGGATAAGTTTCTTAAAAAGGTTTTTAAGGATAAGGCAGATACTGCTATTGTCTACGTTTCTGTAATAATAGCACTGTTGTTTTCGGTGGGAATTTTCATTTTGGGACCCACTCTTCTGACAAACCTGATAAAGGGTCTGACTGACAATAATTTGATTTTAAACCTGATCGAAGGCTTGATAAGAGTCGGATTGTTTGTTGTATATGTGTATTTTATAGCTAAGCTTAACGATATAAAAAGAGTGTTCATGTATCACGGAGCGGAGCATAAAACCATATACTGCTACGAAAACAATGAAGAGCTAACGGTTGAAAATGTAAGAAAATATACTACACTTCATCCGAGGTGCGGAACCAGCTTCATGATCAATGTAATGATCATAAGCATATTGGTGTTTTCATTTTTCGGATGGCCGAATCCTCTGATGAGGCTGGTTATAAGGCTGGCAATGCTGCCTGTCATAGCAGGTCTGTCCTATGAGCTGAACAGATATGTGGGCAGATGCGATGAAGAAAATATTTTTACGAAAATAATTACCTATCCCGGTTTTCAGATACAAAAGATAACTACTGCCGAGCCCGATGATTCAATGATTGAGGTTGCTATCAAGGCCATGGAAAGAGTTATACCGCAAAACGGAGCAGATGATACATGGTAACAATTGAAAAATTGTTGAAGGACGGTATTGATATTATTAAGGTAAGGGATTATAACAATCCCAATCTTGATGTGCAGCTAATCTTATCTCATTTACTTTCAAGGGATAAGGTATATTTGCATGTTCACAGAAAAGATGAAGTCAGCGACGATATTGCGGCAAAATTTTACGAAATGGCGAGAAAAAGAAATGAGGGATACCCTCTGCAATACATGACCAATTCCCAGGAATTCATGGGTTTGGATTTTTATGTCCGTGAAGGTGTGCTTGTGCCGAGACCGGACACGGAAATTTTAGTTGAGAAAATTATAAAAATAGCAGGTAAATATGAGAGAAAAATCAGTATTTTGGATATTGGTACCGGCAGCGGAGCCATAGCTGTTTCACTGGGATATTATTTGAAAAACTCAGAGGTTACGGCTGCGGACATAAGCGATACCGCACTGGAAACGGCAGAAATAAATATCGATAAACACGGCTTGAAAAATGTAAGAGTACTGAAAGCCGATATTTTCAATTACGACTTTAATGATGAAAAATATGATATAGTGGTTTCAAATCCGCCATACATCGAAAGCGATGTAATAAAGGGTCTCCCGGTCGAGGTGTCTGTTTACGAGCCGAAGCTCGCTCTTGACGGCGGAGATGACGGACTGAACTATTATCGCAGGATAGCAGAGGTGTTTAAGGATATCTGCAAGGAGGATTCGGTTCTTGCTGTAGAAATAGGCTACAATCAAAAAGAAGCCGTAACAGAAATATTTAACCATGCAAATTTATTTAATAAAATAGAATGTGACAAGGATTACAGCGGCAACGACCGTGTAGTTACGGGTTTACGATCAGGAGAGGTAAAATGTTAGAAAAATTAGATGATTTAAAAAATAAATATATGGAGCTGAGTGAAAAAATTTCAGACCCTGAAATACTCAGCGATTCACAGAAATTACAAAGGCTCATGAAGGAGCAGGCTCAGCTAGAGCCCATAGTAACCAAGTACAATGAGTACATGGAAGTGTTTAATCAGTTGAATGACTCCAGGGAAATGCTCAAGGAAAAGTTAGACGAAGATTTTAAGGAAATGGTAAAGGAAGAGGTAAAGGAGCTTACTGCAAGAGAGGAAGAACTGATGCAGGAAATCAAAATACTGCTTTTACCAAAGGACCCCAATGATGACAAGGACGTAATCGTTGAAATAAGAGCAGGAGTAGGAGGAGACGAGGCAGGCTTGTTTGCCGGAGACCTTCTGAGGATGTACTTAAGATATGCGGAAAGAAAAGGATGGAAGACTGAATTTATGTCTGTCAACGAGCAGGGTGTGGGCGGATACAAGGAAGTAATATTTTCTATAAGAGGAAAGGGTGCATACTCCAAGCTGAAATATGAAAGCGGTGTTCACAGGGTACAGCGTGTTCCCGATACTGAATCAAGCGGACGTATACACACATCATCGGCTACTGTTGCTGTTCTGCCGGAGGTTGATGATATAGATATTGAAATCAATCCAAGTGACGTAAGAGTTGACGTGTTCCGTTCATCGGGAAACGGCGGACAGTGCGTTAACACTACAGACTCTGCGGTACGTCTTACACACATACCTACAGGTATAGTAATTTCGTGCCAGGATGAGAAATCCCAGCTGAAAAATAAGGATAAAGCATTCAAGGTTCTTAAGGCGAGACTGTATGACAAATACATGCAGGAGCAAAATGATGAGCTTGCCCAGGAAAGAAAAAGTCAGGTAGGTTCAGGAGACAGAAGCGAAAGAATCAGGACGTACAACTTCCCTCAGGGCAGAGTTACGGACCACAGGATAGGGCTCACTCTTTACAAGCTGGATTCCTTCATAGACGGAGATATCACGGAAATGCTTGATGCATTGCTGACCTCAGATCAGGCAGAAAAACTGAATAAAATTTCTGAGTAATAAGAGGTAATTATGAGAATAGATAAATATTTAAAAAATGCCCGTATAATAAAAAGAAGGACTGTTGCCAAGGAAGCCTGTGATCAGGGCAGGGTACTGGTTAACGGCAAGACTGCAAAGCCGGGCACAGAGGTGGAGACCGGAGATGAAATAGAAATCATTTTCGGTACAAAACCCATGAAAATAAAGGTGGAACAGCTTTTGGAGCATGTTGTCAAGGATGCATACAAGGAAATGTACAGTATAATAAATGATTAAGGATAATATTTTTGGGTATATATAAATTGTTGAGATAAAATAAGTCAATAAATGGCAATGCCATTAAAATATTATTTAAGAGGTGGAAAGATGGATTTAAAAGGAACCAAGACAGAACAAAATTTGTTGACTGCATTTGCAGGCGAATCACAGGCACACGTAAAGTATACATATTACCAGAACAAGGCTAAAAAAGAAGGCTACGTGCAAATCAGCAAATATTTTGAAGAAACTGCAAGAAATGAAAGAGAACACGCGAAAATCTGGTATAAACTATTGCATGACGGCATTCAGGATACAGGCTTCAATTTAGCAGATGCGGCAGCAGGTGAAAATTATGAATGGACTGATATGTATGCTAATTTCGCAAAGGATGCTAAAGAAGAAGGCTTTAATAAAATAGCGTACTTATTCGAAGCAGTAGCGAAAATCGAAAAAGGCCACGAAGAAAGATATCTGGCATTGCTTGATAACCTGAAAACAGGAAAAGTATTTAAGAGAGAAGAAGAAACAGTTTGGATCTGTGATAACTGTGGTCACGTACACAGAGGCAAAGAAGCTCCACAGGTATGTCCTGTATGCGATCATCCTCAGGCACACTTTGAATTATACACAAAAGCATATTAATAGCTTTAAAGGATCAGTATACTTAATAGGTATACTGATTTTTTATGCCCTAACCCCATATGTGCAAGCGGTAGCGCGGCACAGATGGCGGCAGGTCAAATGCAAGGAATGCCAAATTTATGTGAGCGACAGCGAGCAAATAAATTTGCTGCATTCTACTGCTGTTAATGTGGTATGTATTGATAATCTTTTATTAATATGTTAAAATTCATTAAAATGAAATCATTTTCAGGTGAATACAGAGGTGCGTATTGGAAATCAAAATAGGATTTATTATAAACAACGATGAGCTTTTGGGAATAGTCCAAAGATTATATGAGAATGACATCAAAGAAGGAAAAATAATTTTAGAAATGCTTGATGCCGACACTATTGAGGAGCATGGTCTCATTCTTGAAAAAAAGGGAGCAAAGGCGATAGTAGCAAGGAGCGGAGGATATTTTCACAGCGTGGAGAGAGTGAACGTTCCGATGATAGAATTGAAAATTTCCACTCTTGACGTCCTTCATGCGGTTAAGGCGGCAAAAAGACTTCACAATAAAATAGTCATAGTTCTGTCGGAGCAGGAGCATTTTGATTATCCGGAGTGGGAGGATTTGATCAATGCCGATGTAAGAATTGAAAAGTTCAGGCACATAAATGAAATAGAAGGCATCATGATGAGACTTGAAAATGAAAAGGACGACATTGCTGTGGTGGGAGGGGGCATACCCTGCAAGGTTGCAGGCAGGTACAATATTGATGCCGTAAATATATGCGCCAGCGATGATTCCATACGGGATGCCGTAAACAGTGCAAGAAATATAGCCGCCAGCCTCTACGACCAGAAATACAGAAACGGAATACTAAACACCACTCTGGATGGTGTGCATGATGCCGTGCTTGCAGCTGATAATGACGGAAAAATTATCATATACAACCAGCAGGCAGAAAAGCTTTTAAAAAGAGATGCTTCCGGAGTTATAAACAGAAGGCTGGAGGATATATTTCCTGATCTGAGCTTCATGATGGATGTACTGAAAAATAAAATAAGCAAGTATAATGAAATAATTCACTACAAAAGTCTTGTTGCGACAGCAAATATTTCTCTTTTGAAGGTAGACGGTCACATATCGGGTGTGCTGTGCTCATTTCAGGATATCACCAAGCTGCAGAGCCTTGAGAAAAAAATACGTTATGAGCTCAATAAGAAGGGGCTTGTTGCCAAATATAAATTTGAAGACATAATATCAAACGATGCGGTTATGAAGAATACCATACGCGATGCGGTTAAAATAGGTCATTCTGAATGGACGGCAATGATATACGGTGAATCCGGTACGGGCAAGGAAATGATTGCTCAGAGCATACATAACATAAGCAGCAGGAAAAATGAGCCCTTTGTGGCGGTAAACTGTGCCGCCCTTTCGGAAAGTCTATTGGAAAGCGAGCTTTTCGGTTATGAGGAGGGAGCCTTCACCGGAGCAAGAAAGGGAGGAAAGGCAGGTCTGTTTGAGCTTGCCCACGGAGGTACGATTTTTCTGGATGAAATAAACAGCATATCCCCTAATCTTCAGTCAAAGCTTCTGAGGGTGCTGGAGGAAAAAGAGGTTATGAGAATAGGCTCAGACTATGTCATACCCCTTGATGTAAGAGTGCTTGCGGCCGCAAACGAGAAGTTAAATGAAAAAATTGAGGACGGAAGCTTCAGAAAGGATTTGTTTTACAGGCTGAGTGTGCTTGAACTGCAGATTCCTCCCCTGAGAGAAAGAAAGAGTGACATCATTCCTTTGTTCAAATATTATCTGTCAAGTGCCGGCTCCGAAAAAATATTTATTGACGAGGATACGGAAAAGAAGCTGACAGACTATTACTGGCCCGGAAATGTACGTGAGCTGAAAAATGTTGTCCAAAGGTATATGATTTTCGGTGAAATAAATCTCGGGGATGATGCGGCGGGGAAAAATAAAAAGCTCATAAAAGAAAATGCAGCCGATAGCAATGAATCAGGCACTGACGAAAATAAAAATATAACGCTGGAGCTGAAAGAAATCAATAAATTTGTTGAATCAAAGGTAATAGAAATGCTGGAAAAACAGGGCATGTCAAAAAATGAAATTGCCAGGACCTTAGGCATAAGCAGGTCATCGCTGTGGAATA
>JAFACY010000098.1 GCA_023425285.1 Bacillota bacterium | reverse complement strand
CAAAATTATTCAAACAGATAATTGAGTTTTATAAAATAAATAGGGAGCGAAAACAAATGCCACATTTAAAATTATCTAATCCAACAATTTGTTCATGTGATTATGAAGTATATTTAAGTAATCCATTTAATACAACTTATTATAAAGAGTTAAGAATTACAAGTACCAATTATGGCAGTTCTACATCCAATGTTAGTGGATATGTCGTAAGTGTGACAGCGAAAAGTTCATCTTCTCAATATGTTATAGGGAAAGTAAACGATGGAATGAGTGCAGGAAAGACATATCTATTATATGCTTATGCCCAGGCTCAAAATGGCACGTGGTATTTAGCTGGTTCACACTCTATTACCATGAAAACTACCTCAACAAATTATGCAATGTATCCGTGTAGAAAAATGTATATTACTGCAGACTACTATGATTCCTACGCACATTATGATCATTCAAAAGGATATATAACCGGTGATCCTTACGACTGGCCTTGGGATGATAACTGTGGAGATACCGGAAGATCATATATATACTGTCCATGTAATGAAATGACTGTTACCAGAATACATGGAGTTGGTGGAAGCGGAGTAAATACTATTTGGTTGCGCTCAACATCAAAAGTAGAATTAGCTAACGGTACAAAGGATTATTTAGTTATGATGGTAATTCATCCTAATGATGATACGTTACAGGGTATAAATGTGGGGAAAATATATACAAGAGGACAAGCTATGTTTTTAGAAGGTAATGATGGACCTCATACCGGATATCATTTTCATATATCATTGGGCTTAGGAGCAATTGAAGGCAATGGTTGGAGAAATGTTCCCGACACTGAATATTATGTTATATACACCAGTAACGATCCAATCAAACCTGAAGACGCTTTATTTATAAACACTGATTTTACCACTGTATTGTATGATGCGGGTTTAAATTTTAAATATAAAAGTTAATTTTTCGTAATTTGTAATTTTTTATAATATAAAAACAGCATTTGAACCTTTTAAACGACACCTAAATGGTTAGACCAAAACTCTAACATTAGATTGGAGTTTTGATTTTAAAAAGTCGAATGCTGTTTTTTGACTGATTTGAGTAGGCTTAGTTTACAAATTGAGAGAACTATTTTACTGATTCAAGACTATGTATTCTCAAAAAAGCCTTATCATTTTCATTCATAACTTCAAAAATTAATTTATATATTCCAAGATTTTCAGTACCTTTTTCTGCTTCATACGGATTAAAATAAATAAGCTCAAATTTAGTTTCAATATAATTCGTATCCGGCAATGAAGTTATTTCAATATTTTCGTATGTAAAATGCTGACCTGGCATACCTTTCTCAATGGAAGAAATAATTTTATTAGATTCTTCATCATAAAAATCTTCTAAAAAAGGATCAAACCAATCTGGAACTCCAAATAATTCTTCTACTGCTCTTTGAATATCATCAAAATTATAATGAACAAATAACCCATAGTCTTCCGTTTTAATTTCGGGAATATTATTGTACGGATGTTCGAGGTCTTCTCTGTAAATAAATAACGTTACTACAAAATCAAAAATATCTCTGCTTGAAAAGGTTATTTTTTCGTTGCTGTCAATATGTGTCATTTTTAAAGCATTATTTAAAATATGCTTTGTCAAAGCTTCAGCCTGTTTATACATTAATTCCTCATTATAAGTAATTAAATCAGTATTTTCCTCGGTATTGTCTGCCTTTGTGCAGCTAAATGAGCTGCTTGCTAATAAGATGGCACAAGTTAATATAATAAATTTTTTTTTCATGGTTACCCCCTGATAAATAACTATATCCAATTATAACCATTTTCAAAACAAAAAGCAATTGTAATATAGTTTCCCCAGCGATGAAGAATTAACTTTTTAAAATACCAACCTAAAATGCATTCAAGAAACTGATTCTTATTTAAGTATCAATATTTAATTGTATATACTCCTCCGATCCTATCTTGATCTTCCCAACTATAGTACTCAATACCATTCTCCGATAAATAGAAATATATTTTTTTGCCCTTTGTGCGAGCCAGCTCTACTGTTTCACCTGTATCAAAATATTTAATATATAAAAACACATCCTCATTATAATTTTCGCCTTCATATGTAATGTAAACAGCATATCCATTCAAAAAATCTATATGGATATCCTCATAGTGGCAATCAATATCATACGCTAAGTCCTTAACAGATTTATCAGCTATGTTTATTTCAAACATATTGTCAAGCTTATCATCTTTTTTGGTAAGTATATAAAGCTTCTCGTCATTTCTTGACCATGATGTTAAGCCTATGGAGGTACTGTCCTTAAACACATTTATACCCCCTTGGGAAGCTGCATATATGTAGTCATATGCATTGAAATCCATATATTTATTTCCCGCTTCATCTAAAATAACAACGTCTCCATTATCTTTGTATATGCTCATATATTTATTTGATTCACTCAGGTTTATATCTATTACATTATCAGCAACAGCATTTTGATTATTATTTACGTCATATTGAATGAGACTTCTGTTTCCTTCAATATAAATATCAGCGTAAATAAATTCGCCCCATTTGATTATTTTTATAGAATCTGCTTTTTCGTACAAAACAGTGTAATCATTCTTATCATCACAATATATCAGGCTTTGTCTGAAGCTGTCTTCGTCAGTATAACTTTTAATTGTCATATAATTTTTGTTCTTTGATATTATCAAGTCACCGGCTTCTGTCTTGACGTAATTTTCTTTTAGTCTTGGTATTATATTTTTTATGATTTTTTCTCTGACAGCTCCTCTGTCTTTTCCAATCATATCCGATATATCCACCTTAATACGTTTTCCCTCAAACAACATGGTATGTCGGGGCTGAAAATCATTTGGAAGAAGATAACTTATTGTATTGTCGTCTTCTTTTATTGGATACATCTGTGTATATACCGATTTTCCTATATCAAATATTTCTGATGTATAAAGATTGATTAAATAAAGATAATAATTTTTGTTCTGCATCAGGCTTTTCATATAACCATCCATGTCAATGGAAGTAAATGTAGTGCCTGTCAATATATATCCTTTGTCTCTGTCTATGAAGCTTTCATGAGAGGATGCATTTATGCTTTTGCAAGGTTCATATGCAATTTTTTTATCTATGTCCACTATATAAAAAACATTTGCTATATCATAGCAGGCATAAAAAAATATGTTTGAATCCGTTATCCAGTCTGTATCAACAGCGGTGTATCTGGATCCAAAATAAGCTCTGTTATTATCCAGTACAAAATCCTCGGTAAACTGACCCTCTTCATTGTTACGCTCAGTATATTTATTTAAAAGAATTTCGTTCTTTTCATTATCCACTACACAAACAGAAAAGAAATCATTTATATAGCAAGTATATTTTTCTTTTTCTAAAATCTTTGTAAAATGACATTCGTATAAAACCTTTTCTTTCCCTGAATCAATTCCTACTCTAATATAATAAGAATTCCAGTCTCCGTTTATAGTTATACCGTCATCATTTTTGTCATGCCTGACGCTTGATATGTTAAAAAGTATTCTCTTTAAATCTCCTTTTTCATATCTCCATACTTCATAAAAATCCTTTGCGTTATTTTCCTCCTCGGTATATGAATAGGGAGTACGATATCCAACCGTTGAAGGATATGAACCTTCCTCCGTTGTCGTAAAAATGTTTTCTAATTCCAAATTATGAATTTTAGCCTTTATATAATATATGTCCCCTACATCATAGAGCATGGAGGTTTCTATGTCATCAAGTCCAGTAAGCATTTTCAACTCATCTTTTATTTCATTTAAAGCCTGCTTTTGATTTTCTTCTTTTTGCAATTCATCACTTATTTTAGTTGTTTCATCTTCATCTTTGATTGATTCAAGACTATGTAAATCAGTATTTTCCTTGATATTATCTGCCTTTTTTGTGCAGCCAAATAAGTTGCCTGCTAATAAGATTGTACAAATTAATATTATAAATATTTTTCTCATGGTTACCCCCTGATAAATAACTATATCCAATTATAACCATTTTTAAAATAAAAAGCAATTGTAATATAGTTTCCCATTTTTTAACCCAGAATTAAAAAAAGCCCCGGACTCTGTTAAGAGTCCAGGGCTTTTTGCTATTACTTAGTTACATTATTTCTTAACTAATTGAAGATCTACAGGCATCATGCTTTCAACCTTTTCTCCATTAAGGATTTTTACTGCTGCTTCAACGCCCATAGCACCTATTTCCTTTGGAAGCTGTTCAACTGTTGCTGCCATTTCGCCGCTTTCCACGGCAGCTTTCGCATCATCAGTTGCATCGAAGCCTACAACCAGGATATCTCTCTTTGAAGCTTTTATAGCTTCTATTGCTCCAAGAGCCATTTCATCATTGTGAGCAAATACCGCATCTATCTCCGGCTGAGCCTGAAGGATATTTTCCATTACCGTCAGTCCCTCTGCTCTGTCAAAGTTTGCTGTTTGTTTTGCAACTACTTCAATGTCAGTTCCGCTTATTGCTTCATTAAAGCCCTGTCCTCTGTCTCTTGCAGCAGAAGCTCCGGGGATGCCTTCCAGCTCAACAACTTTTCCTTTGCCGCCCAACAGCTCTATGACATATTCTCCTGCGAGCTTACCGCCTGCAACGTTATCAGAAGCGATGTGTGATACAACTTCGCCGCCGTTAGCTCCTCTGTCAAGTGTTATTACAGGGATATTTGCTTTGTTTGCTGCTTCAACGGCACTTTTAACCGCATCAGAATCTGTAGGGTTAATCATAATAATATCAACACCTTGGCTGATTAAATCTTCTACATTTGACATTTCTGTCGCAGAGTCATCCTGTGAGTCCAGGGTAACAAGCGTAACGCCTAATTCTTGAGCCTTTGCTTTTGCGCCTGCTTCAAGGTCGACAAAGAAAGGATTATTTAATGTTGAAATTGCCAGACCTATGGTCTTTGCTTCCTCATTGGTTGCATTTTCATTTGTACTGCATCCTGTAAACAGTGACAGTATCATCAATGTGACAACAACTAAACTCAAAAATTTTTTCATAAAACCCTCCAATTATTTTTTGATTTTTATTTTTTACCTTGATAGTTTTTGTTTTCTATCAAGAAGTACTGCTGCTAATATAACTATACCCTTTGCAACATCCTGGTAATAGGATGGTACTTTCATTAAATTAAGGGCATTGTTCAATATACCTATTATAAGGGATCCAACTGCCGTTCCAGCAATTGTTCCGATTCCTCCCGCCATGCTTGTTCCCCCAAGGACAACTGCCGCAATGGCATCAAGCTCATATCCTGCACCTGCTGTTGGCTGGGCAGAGCCTAATCTTGCCGTAATCAATATTCCTGCCAAAGCCGCCATCATTCCTGAAACTGAATAAACAAATAATTTGACACGACTTGTTTTAATCCCCGAGTAAATTGTCGCCTCTTCATTAGAACCGGTTGCATAAATATATCTCCCTATACGAGTATGATTTAATATATAGTACGCTAAAATAAATACTACAATCATTATGTAAACGGGAATGGGTATAGGTCCGATAAATCCTGTACCGATTTTTCCAAAGGCTTCGGATGCGCCGGTACTTCCCGTGCTTATTGGTCTTCCCTTTGTAAATACAAGAAGTAAGCCTCTTAACAGTGTCACCGTACCCAGCGTTGCAATAAAGGGCTGCAATCGTCCTCCGGTAATAAGTGTTCCGTTAAGGAAACCTATAAAGGTTCCTAACATCAAGGCTGTTACTACAACAACAAAAACATTTATACCTGATGAAATCATAGACGCCGCTATAGCACCGCAAAAACCCAGAACAGAGCCTACCGATAAATCTATACCTCCGATTAATATTGCAAAAGTCATGCCTGTAGCAATTACCGCATTAATGGATGTCTGCCTGAGAACAGTCAGAATATTGCCCCAAGTCAGAAATCGGGGATTGAGAATTGCTACAACAACCGATGCAGCAAGCAGTACTATTAAAGGCTTATTTTTAAGCAGCTTTTTAATGGTCGTCATTGTACACATCCTTTCCTACAGCAAGTGTCATAATAGATTCCTGAGTAGCATCTTTTTGTTGTAAAAAGCCGGAAATCTTACCCTCGTGCATCACCATAATGCGGTCACAAATTCCCAGAATCTCAGGTATATCAGAAGATACAACTATAATGCACATACCTTCTTTTTTAAACTTGTTAATTAAATCATAGATGTCCTTTCTTGCACCTACATCCACGCCTCTGGTGGGTTCATCCAATATAAGTATTTTTGGATTGGTATTAAGGTTTTTCGCAATGGATACTTTTTGCTGATTTCCTCCGCTCAAGTATTTTAACAATTGATATATACCGGCAGTTTTTATGGACATTGTTTCTATATAATTATTTGCCGATACCTGTTCCTTATTTTTGTTGATCGTGCCGAGAGGACCTGTAAATTTCTTAAGAGAAGACAGAGTTATATTATCCCTCACACTCATATCAGTTATTATCCCGTTGGTCTTTCTGTCTTCCGAAACATATGCTATGCCAAAATTCAAGGCATCCATGGGAGACAGAATCTTTATTTTTGTGCCGTTTAAAAAAATCTCTCCCTTGTACGGATAAATTCCGTAAAGCGTCCTCATGAGCTCAGTCCTGGAGGATCCCATCAACCCGGCTACCCCTAATGTTTCGCTTTGTTTTAATGAAAATGAAATG
>JAFACY010000019.1 GCA_023425285.1 Bacillota bacterium | reverse complement strand
CTTATTATAAACAGCAGATAATCATCCTTGGTCAAAAATTCCCTCAGGAACTGCTCCGAATCGGAAATCCGGTGTATTTCATATGGAACATCATTTTCATCCAGGTATCCGGACAATACATCTTCTATTTGATTCAGCTTCTTATAGTTTCCGTACAGGGCTATTTTATTTTTCATATTAATCAGTCCTCGTATTTTGGTTTTAATAAGATATTGCATTTACATACTATTCTTTTATATGTAAGTTGTTACAGCTTGTTTTAGAAAATGTCCGTTCTATTTATTGTAGCCTGTACTGGGGGGCTAATCTATTCTATTATATTGCAAATTGTAATTTTAGGCATATCGGATCTTTCATATGCCGATTTTTATCATAAAAAATTAGCAAATATCGGTGCAAGCACCACGGTTATGAGTCCGGCTACGGCTATTGAGAGGCTGCTCATGGCTCCTTCTGTCTCTCCCAATTCGAGGGCTTTTGCGGTGCCTACGGCGTGTGATGCTGTTCCGATTGCCAGTCCCACGGATATGGGATTTTTAATTCTGAACAGTCTGCACACATTCTCACCTATTACGTTTCCGGTTATGCCTGTGAGTGATATGGCAACAACTGTTATGGTCGGTATGCCGCCTATTTCCTCAGATACGCCTATTCCTATTGCCGTAGTTATGGATTTGGGCAGCAGTGATGCATATATTTCATGAGTGAATTTGAAAAATACGGACAAGACAAGTATGCCCACAAGGCTTGACAGCGTTCCTGTCAGAATGCTTATCATAATTGCCCTGAAATTTTTCTTAAGCGAATCAAGCTGCTGATACAAAGGAATTGCCAGACATACGGTTGCCGGTGTCAGCAAAAAGCTTATATATTTAGCACCATTATTGTAGGCGTCGTATTCTATGTTAAAGGTTGTTAATATTACGATGACAATTATTATAGACACCAGCAACGGATTCAATATGCTGTATCTGAACTTTTTCTTTATCATCAGTCCGATAATGTATGATATGAGGCTTATGGCTACACCAAAATAAACTGAATTATTTATTACATCCATCATTTGTTTTCACCTCTGTTCCTGCTGATTATAAAATCAGCCGTCTTACCTGTTGTAACCATAACCAGCACCGTTGTAAACAGCACTACAAACAATATGGGAAATACAACATCCGCAATGTTACCCCATATGTTGATCAATCCCACGGCTGCGGGTATGAACATAATCGGCATTATTTCCAGCAGAAAATTCCCCGTTTCCTTAACATGCTCCAATTTTAATATTTTTGTCTGCAAGCAGATGAGCATGAGTAAAAATCCGTATATTCCTGCAGGAATGGGAAGCGGAATAAATCTGTATATAATTTCACCTATGAAGGTTATAGTTAATATGATTGATATTTGTTTTATGTATTTCATTCTGACCTCGTTAATTTTTGATTATTTGATTATAACATAATAAATAAAAGTAAGCAAAAGAAAATCCCGAATAAATTCGGGATCAAGTTACTGGTAAAATATCTTATTTCTTTGTTATTGTTGCAATGGAATAATCTTCATTTTGCTCGTATTCTATCTCGTATCCGAGCTTTTCAAAATCTCGTACCTTTACCATGGTTCTGCCGTCAATCAGCTCACCGGTCATGTCTATTTTTTCGTCACCTCTCACAACATAGGCTTTTTTATTTGCGTCGTCCCACTGCACTTCTTCACCGAATGTCTCGCCTATATATCTGAGTGGAAGGTATACTCTTCCTTCTATTATGGCAAATGGCTGGAAGTCCCAGTCATACTTGCCGTCTTTTCTGTACATGTCCAGACCAGCTTCTTCTCCGTCCTGTCCATACCAGCTGTACCAGCTTATTTCTATAGTTTCAACAGGATTATACACATTTTCCAATACACTGTAACGCTCTTCAAGCTCTTCCACAGATATTGTTTTTCCTGTAACAGAAGCCTTCTTTACAGTCTTGGCAGTCATTCCTGACTTGGACTTGATGTTTCCGGCGATAACATCTTCTACTACCAATTCACCTTCGATATTTTGTCCGTAAACATTGCCTTTTTTGTATATTTCATTCTTTATATAGCTTCTGTCAAATACATTTATTACTTCTTTCAGTTCGCCTGTCTCCAGATATGCAGCAGCATCGTCTACTGCAGTATAGAAATCTTCTCTCATACCTTCAAGCTCAGCCATTACTTCTTCAACTTCAGCTGCACCTTCCATTCCTTCAATTTCTATGGCAGCATATATATTTTCAAGATATTTCATTGTTTCGTCAAATACTAATTTCTTATTCTCACCTACATATTTAACAAGTCTTTCAATAAAGTCAAGAGCACTGTCATCTGTGAGCTCCACAGTATACCCGTTGCTTGTCTTTTTTATAAGCTTGGAATCAAAGCCCTTGAAGGCATTACTTAAATATTCCTTTGCAATATCGAAAATCTTTGTATAATCTTCTTTATAGGAAATATCTCCATAAACATCATTCATATCGGCAACAACTATATACTCTGTATCCTTAAGCTCTTCAAGCAGCTTTTCGGCAACTGATGTATTGTACTCGTTAGCACCAAATTCATCCTGGAGTCTCAAAGCTTCTGTTATAATATTTTT
>JAFACY010000009.1 GCA_023425285.1 Bacillota bacterium | reverse complement strand
GGCATCATAGAAATTTCAGATAATGAGGTTCAAAGCAGGATAATTTCACTAAGTAAATAAGCTGTCAATTATATTATACAAAATTAATGTTTAGTTTGATTGTTTATGAATTTTATTACCATAAGTTGCATTATCTTGTATTTTAGCATACGTATTGACATTGATATTTATGTTATTATATAATGAATCTGACAATAAGTTTATCAGAAATTTTTTTATAAATATAAATTTTTAATCGGGAGGCTATTAAATGAGTAGATCACAAGAAGTAATGCAAAAGACGGAAAAATACGGTGCGCACAATTATAAACCAAAAGAAGTAGTGTTTGATGCGGCGTCAAATGTCAATGTAACAAACCCTGAGGGCGAAAAGTTCTATGATATGCTCAGTGCATATTCTGCTTTAAACTTCGGACACAATCATCCTGAATTAATACAGGCTGCTAAAGACCAGTTAGACAAATTAACATTGTCATCAAGAGCTTTTTATAACAGCGTGTTAGGCGACTGGATGGAAAAATTATGTGCATTGACAGGCAAAAGCATGGTACTGCCCATGAATACAGGTGCGGAAGCAGTTGAAACTGCTTTGAAAACCGCAAGAAAATGGGGCTGCAAGGTAAAAGGTGTAGAGAACGGAAAGCAGGAAATAATAGTTTGCTCAGAAAATTTCCACGGCAGAACAATCACGATAGTTTCAATGAGTACCGATGAAGAAGCAAGAGCAGGATATGGACCGTATACTCCTGGATTCAAGGTTGTGGAATACGGAAACATAGAACAGCTTAAGGAAGCAATCAACGAAAATACAGTTGCATTCATAGCAGAACCAATACAAGGCGAGGCAGGAGTTATAATTCCTCCGGCAGGATACTTCAAAAAAGCATACGACGTGTGCAAAGAAAACAATGTATTGTTCATATCCGATGAGGTTCAGACAGGCTTTGCAAGAACAGGAAATATGTTTGCTTCTGAATATGAAGGTGTTGTACCAGATATATACGTGCTTGGTAAGGCATTGGGCGGCGGAATAATTGCAGTATCTGCAATAGCAGCAAACGAAGATATACTTGGAGTATTTAAACCGGGAACACACGGATCAACCTTCGGAGGCAATCCGTTAGGAGCTGCGGTTTCTATAAAAGCTATGGAAATATTGGTGAGAGATAACTATCCTCAGATGGCTAAAGAAAAGGGAGATTATTTCATATCAAAATTAAAAGAAATCAAGAATGATGAAATAGTTGAAGTAAGAGGAAGAGGCTTGCTGATAGGTGTAGAATTCAGTGTAAATGCGGCACCATACGTAAAGAAGCTGATGGCAAACGGAGTTTTGGCGAAAGAAACACACGAAAGAACGATTCGTTTTGCACCTCCTATAACAGTATCATACGAGGAAATGGACGACGCATTGGAAAAAATTAAAAAAGCTTTGACAAAATAAATGCAGTTATGATTAAACAAAGAACTGACGGGAATTAACCTGTCAGTTCTTTGAGTTTTTTTATTGACTTATAAAATTAAAAGAGATATAATACGAACATACGTTTAGAGAAATGAGGCAATCTATGGGTAAATTCAAAATAAAATCAGATTTCAGACCGACCGGGGATCAGCCCGAAGCAATCAAAAGCATTACTGCGGGCTTAAATAATGATTTGAAGTATCAGACGCTTTTAGGTGTGACCGGATCAGGTAAGACCTTTACCATGGCCAACATAATTGAAAAGGTGCAAAAACCCACCCTTGTCTTAGCTCACAACAAAACATTGGCAGCTCAGCTATGTTCGGAGTTCAAGGAGTTTTTCCCGGACAATGCGGTTGAATACTTTGTCAGCTACTACGACTATTATCAGCCGGAAGCATATGTGCCAAGCAGCGATACATTTATAGAAAAGGATTCGTCAATCAATGATGAAATAGATAAATTGAGACACTCCGCCACGGCTTCTCTTTTTGAAAGAAGAGACGTTATAATCGTAGCGAGTGTTTCCTGCATATACGGACTGGGAAGCCCGGTTGATTACGAGAACCTTGTTATTTCCCTCAGACCCGGAATGCAGAAGGACAGGGATGAAGCAATGAGAAAGCTCATCGAAATCCAATATAAAAGAAATGATATAAGCTTCACCAGAGGAACCTTCAGAGTGAGGGGAGATACACTGGAAGTATTTCCGGCCTCCTCCTCCGAAAATGCCATAAGAATTGAATTTTTTGGCGATGAAATAGACAGGATAACAGAAATAAACACTGTTACGGGAGAAATTTTAGGCAGAAGAAATCATATTTCCATTTTTCCCGCAACTCACTATGCAACAACAGAGGAAAATATAAAAAGAGCCGTTGTTAGCATCAAAGAAGAATTAGAAGAAAGATTAAAGACCTTTGAAAGTGAAAATAAGCTTTTGGAAATACAAAGGCTGGAGCAAAGAACAAACTATGATTTGGAAATGCTCACGGAAATGGGATATTGCAACGGCATAGAAAATTATTCGAGACATATCAATAATCTGAAGCCGGGCTCAAGACCGTTTACACTGCTGGATTATTTTCCGAAGGATTACCTGATGATAATAGATGAATCACACGTGTCCATTCCGCAGGTAAGAGGAATGTATAACGGAGACAGGGCGAGAAAAACAACCCTGGTAGATTACGGCTTCAGATTGCCGTCGGCTCTTGACAACAGACCGTTAAAATTTGATGAATTTGAAAACATCATAAATCAGGTTGTGTTCGTAAGTGCCACACCGGGACCATATGAGGCAGAGCATTCACAAAACGTAACGGAGCAAATCATACGCCCCACAGGCCTCTTAGATCCTCCTATTTATGTGAGACCGGTTGAAAACCAGATAGATGACCTGATCAATGAAATACGGATTTCAACAGACAAGAACCAAAGAGTGCTGGTAACCACACTTACAAAGAAAATGGCCGAGGATCTGACATTTTACTTTAAAAGTACCGGCATAAAAGTAAGATATCTCCATTCCGACATAGACACACTGGAAAGAATGGAAATAATAAGAGACCTGCGTCTGGGTGAATTCGATGTGCTGGTTGGAATAAACCTGCTCAGAGAAGGTCTTGATTTGCCGGAGGTATCACTTGTGGCAATACTTGATGCAGATAAGGAGGGCTTCCTGCGCTCCGAAACATCAATGATACAGACGGTGGGCAGAGCGGCCCGAAACTTGGATGGCAGAGTTATAATGTATGCGGATAAAATTACCGGCTCCATGGACAGAGCAATAAAGGAAACAAACAGAAGAAGAGAAATACAGGATAAATATAACAAGGAGCACAACATAACTCCTACGTCTGTTATCAAAGGCGTGCGGGATGTGATTGAAGCCACTAAAGCAGCAGAGGATGAAGGAAAATACATTGTAAAAACTGAAAAAGGCGAGCCTATCAAGGACTTGTCAGCTTACATCATAGAGCTTGAGAAGGAAATGAGAATTGCCGCAGAAAACTTAGAATTTGAAAAGGCTGCGAAGCTGAGAGATGAAGTAAAAGAGTTAAAAACTCTGTCATTCTGAGGCGCAGCCGAAGAATCTCAGAATTTCAAAAGATGAGATTCTTCGCTAACGCTCAGAATGACAGATAATGACTATTTGAAAGGATAACACATGGATAAAATTATAATCAGAGGAGCAAAGGAGAATAACCTCAAGAACATCAACGTTGAGCTTCCCAGGGACAAAATGATTGTTTTTACGGGAGTCAGCGGTTCCGGAAAAACATCCCTTGCTTTTGATACAATATATGCAGAAGGGCAAAGGCGCTACGTTGAGAGCTTATCTTCCTATGCCCGCATGTTTTTGGGACAAATGGATAAACCGGACGTGGAATTCATCGAAGGTTTGTCACCGGCGATTTCTATAGACCAAAAAACAACCAGTAAAAACCCCCGTTCCACAGTAGGTACGGTTACCGAAATATATGATTATTACAGGCTGCTTTTTGCAAGAGTGGGAACACCCCACTGCCCCAATTGCGGAAAGCCCATAACAACTCAGACTGTGGACCAGATAACAGACAAAGTTTTAGAATACGAGGAAAAAACAAGAATACAAATATTGGCTCCCATGGTTAAGGGAGCCAAGGGTACACATAAAAAGCTTCTTGAAAACATCAAAAAAGACGGCTATGTAAGAGTAAGAATTGACGGCGAAATGTATGAACTGGAAGAAGAAATAGAGCTGGAGAAAAACAAGAAGCATACCATAGAAGTGGTTATAGACAGACTTATAATCAAGGAAGGAATACAAAAACGCCTTGTTGATTCGGTGGAAACGGCCCTTGAACTTTCAAACGGCATGGTTCTCATTGATGTCATGGGCAAGGAAGAGCTTTTGATGAGCACTAAATTTGCATGCACGGATTGCGGCATAGGCTTTGGAGAAATATCTCCAAGGATGTTTTCCTTTAATAACCCCATAGGGGCATGCAAGGTTTGTAATGGTTTGGGAGTGAATAAAGAAATCGACCCAAGTCTTGTTATTCCTGATTACACAAAGACAATAGCAGAAAGAGCAATAGCTCCTTTCGGCTCCGAAGAGGACGGCTATTACTACCAGATATTCAAAGCGATAGCAGACTATCATAAATTTGATATAGATAAGCCGTTATCCGAAGCTCCACCAGCATTTATCGATGAAATTTTATTTGGTACAAAGGGCAGAGAAATGACTGTTGAGTTTGTAAGTAAATTTCAAGGTCCGAGGACATATGTAAGAGAATTTGAGGGAGTTGTAAATAACCTTCAAAGACGATACATGGAAACAAAATCTCCCGAAATGAGAGAATGGATAGAGGAATATATGCAGGAAAATCCCTGCCCCGAATGTCATGGAGCAAGGTTAAACCCCGTAAGCTTAGCCGTAAAGGTTGGAAATAAAAATATATATGAGGTGACGAAGCTTTCGGTTATAAAAAGCTTAAAGTTCTTTGAGGAATTAGAGTTAAGCCCGGTAAACAAAATAATAGGAAGTCAGATAATAAAAGAAATTAATTCAAGATTACAATTTTTATCAGATGTAGGTTTGAATTACTTAACCCTTGAAAGAAATGCAGGCACATTATCAGGAGGAGAATCACAGCGCATCAGATTAGCAACTCAGATAGGTTCAAGCTTGGTAGGCGTGTTATATGTTCTTGACGAGCCCAGCATAGGACTTCATCAGAGAGACAACAGCATGCTTATAAAGACTCTCAGGAATCTTACTGATTTAGGTAATACTCTTATAGTGGTTGAGCATGATGAAGAAACCATGGAATGCTCTGACTATATTTTAGACATAGGTCCAGGAGCAGGTATACATGGCGGAGAAGTGGTTGCATTCGGCACCTATGAAGAAATAAAAAACAACGAAAATTCTATAACAGGCCAATATTTAAGCGGTAAAAAGAAAATAGACGTACCTTCATTTAGAAGAACAGCAGATAAATTCATTGAAATAAAAGGTGCAAGAGAAAATAACCTGAAAAATATTGATGTAAAAATTCCATTAGGATTGATGTGCGCCATTACAGGTGTTTCCGGCTCCGGAAAAAGCTCGTTGATAAATGAAATATTGTCAAAGGGACTCCATCAGAAGCTATTTAAAAACAGCAGCCGACCGGGAGCCTATGATGAAATGTTAGGTGTTGAAAACTTAGATAAAATTATTACCATAGATCAATCACCTATCGGCAGGACACCAAGATCAAATCCAGCAACCTACACAGGCGTATTTGATTATATACGGGATGTATTTTCCATGACCCTTGAAGCAAAGGAAAGGGGATATCAGAAAGGCAGATTTAGCTTTAATGTTAAGGGTGGCAGATGTGAAGCATGCCACGGAGATGGTATATTAAAAATAGAAATGCACTTTTTACCCGATGTATATGTGCCCTGTGAGGTGTGTAAGAGTAAGAGGTATAACAGGGAAACTCTCGAGGTGAAATATAAGGGAAAAAACATATCAGAAGTTCTGGATATGACAATAGATGAAGCTTTGGAATTTTTCGAAAATATTCCTAAGATATATAATAAAATCAAGACGCTTCAAGATGTGGGACTTGGTTACATCAAGCTTGGTCAGCCATCCCCCGAGCTGTCAGGTGGAGAAGCACAGCGTGTAAAGCTTGCATACGAACTGAGCAAGAGAGGAACCGGCAAGACACTGTATGTGCTTGACGAACCCACAACGGGACTACACATGGCAGACATACACATGCTCATTGACGTTCTTAACCAACTTGTCGAGCAAGGAAACTCAATAGTGGTTATAGAGCATAACTTAGATGTAATAAAAACAGCAGATTATATCATTGATTTAGGACCCGAGGGAGGGGACGGAGGAGGAACCATCGTCGCAGAAGGAACTCCTGAAGAAGTAGCCAAGGTGAAAAAGTCCTACACGGGACAATATTTGAAAAAGGTTTTAAAGAAATAAATAAAACAGGGTATCATTTGTCAAGGTTTCGGTTATAGCGGTGAAGGCATTCTTTTTTCTGCCCCTGTCGGCAGGGATAGCTCTGCGTGGAAGCCCTTTTCATCGGAGTACAGATTGATTACACCGTTATACCGCCCCACGGTTTCCAAGACGGAGGAAACGCCAAGGCCAAAGCCACTTCGCTTAGAGGATAAATATTTCTCTCCTCTGGTTTTGAGTTCCCCATCAAAGCTGTTGTCCACAACAAATTGAAGCTGACCGTCCTGTACCCGTCCGGCTATAAAAATGGTCTTATCCCCGGTTTGCTGGCGCTGGCAGGCTTCCACTGCGTTTTCCATCAGGTTTCCAAGAAGACCGCATAGATCCACAATAGGAAAATTCAGCACTGTGGGAAGTGAAAGCCTTGCGCGGAACCGGATACCGGCAGACTGTGCAAGATTATTGTAATATTGCACCAGTGCGTCCAGCTCGATGTTGTCAGTGAGACGGCCAAGCCGGGTACCCTCGTTGATTTCCGTGATACCACGGATATAGTTTTCAAGTTCCTCACAGTGTCCTTCTCCGGCCAGTGTCATCAGGGTGCGTAAGTGATGGCGGAAGTCATGGCGCAGCTTTGCACTTTCCTCCACCTTCTGATTCATCTGCCGCAGATGCTCCACCTGCATGGTAAGCTGTCGTTTCATCTGCCGCTGTTCCTCGGCGTATACAAG
>JAFACY010000303.1 GCA_023425285.1 Bacillota bacterium | reverse complement strand
CCGATGACGAAGAATACATATATGAGGGCTCAAAGGAATACAAAGAAGTAAATAACTTTAATGATAAACTTGAAAATGTGGAAGAAAGCGATAAAATAAAATTTGTAAAGCAGCTGGAGGAGGAAGCTCTCAGCTTAGATAAAAGGGTTGAGTCTGTTGATCATTGCGTATATGGCGACGGATACGGTGAAGCCATCATTTCCAACACAAAGGGGTTGTATCTGCATGATAAAAGCAATATTGCCTATACATATGTGCAGGTGGTTGCCAAGGACGGCAATGATATAAAGACCGGCTTTGCTTACAGAACAGGCAATGATTTCAGCAAATTCGATCCTAAGGAAATGGCAAAGGAAGCTGTCAATGAGGCAACTGCATTGCTTGGAGCAAAATCCGTAAAATCTGGAGATTATCCTGTTATAATCAGAAACAACGCGGCGGCGGACCTGCTGGAATCATTCAGTGACATATTCTCTGCGGAAAATGTTCAGAAGGATTTATCTTTGCTGAAGGGTAAGTTAGGGCAAAAAATAGGAAGCGACAAATTTACTGTTATAGATGATCCGTATTTAGAGGGCGGCTTAAGCTCCAGATCCTTTGACGGAGAGGGTGTTGCATGCAAGTACAAGAAGGTTATAGATAAGGGCGTATTAAAGACGTATCTGCATAACTTAAAAACAGCTAAAAAGGATGGTATCGAAACCACGGGAAATGCCAGCAAGGGCTCATACAAAGCATCCATAGATATTTCACCGTCAAATTTCTACGTAGAAAAGGGTGAAAAAACACTGGATGAAATGATTTCCGAAATAAGCTCGGGAATAATGATTACAGAGCTGCAGGGACTTCATTCGGGGCTTAATCCCATATCAGGAGATTTCTCACTTGCAGCTTTGGGATATGAAATCAAAGATGGAAAAATAGCCGGTCCGGTTGAACAAATAACTGTAGCGGGAAATTATTTTGAAATGATTAAAAACATAGAAGATGTGGGCTCAGATTTGAAATTTGGCCTGCCCGGTGAAGCGTACATAGGCTCACCATCCTTAAAAATTAAAAAGCTGGCAATAGCAGGAGAATAAAAATAAAAAATGAGATTCCAAGCGTAAGTTAGGAATCTCATCTTTTTAAATTCTGGTTGTCTGCCTTTTAATCTATTCTTTCGCGTTCGTCAAACAATAATGTTATGCAGTACAAGCCTGCCAGACCTACAAGTCCATAAACTAAACGGCTGAATATCGCTAATTGCCCGCCAAATATGGCAGCAACAAGATCAAAACTGAACAATGCTATTAAACCCCAGTTTATAGCTCCTATTATGACTAAAATTAATGCAAACTTATCCATAAGTCATATCCTCCTTGAAATTTAATATACAGATATTGTTTCAAGAAATTCCTATATTATACATAACTTAAAAATAACTTTAAATCTGATATTAAGTAATTAATTATTTAACACTTATAATCCGGCTGAATATAATAACTAAAAATGTATTATTAAGGAGGGTAAAATGGATAATTATAGACCTGAAAATATTGAAGCTTCTATGGAAGATTTAAATATTCAATGTGATAAAGGCTGTGGCAAAACAGGGGGAAGATGCGGAGAAAGAGGTATGATAAAATCACCGTGCGTACATGATAAGGTAGTGTGTGCCGGAAATAATTCATCACTTCTGTTTTTCTTTCTTATTTTAGTTGTTATAGTATGCCAGAGCGATTGCGATATTGAAATGGATACATTGATGTGGTTCTTCCTGCTGTTGGTTGCACTGTACAAAAAATAAATTTCATAAGCAAAAAATATGGAGGGCATCGCCCTCCATTAATTTATATTCATTCCGTCATCAATCAATTCAATTTCAAGCTTGTCAAAATCCACCTCATCCACGAAGTCGTGTGGATAAAAGGTTACATATTTGAACTGAGAAAATTCCAGGTCATGCTTTTTAAGCCATAACGGTACGCTAAGATCTAATTTAGCGCATATTTCCTTAAAGACTTTATCTCTTTTTTCATCAAGAGATAATTCTTCCTTGTTTTTTACAACTATTGAACCGATTATGTTATTAGTCTTTATTTTTTTAGCCCATAATTTGTACATAATGATTAATTATAATAAGGTGTTATTATGAAGTCCTTGAATAATAAACCGCCATAGTTGATTTTAACACCCTTTAAGTCCCTTTCTAAGTACTTGGGTACAATGATTTCAATGCCGTCAACATCGTAAACATTATCGTCGTCTCTTTGCTCCAACGAAGCAATTTTATATGCCTGGCCTGCTCAGCCAACTCTGTATGAAGCTAAAACAATGGGAGCATTATGCTCCTTCATTATCATCAATTTTTCTTTTGCCTTATCCGTTATTTTAAAATTCATCCGTTCCTCCTTTATTTAAATTTTGGAAAAACTTCAAATCCTTTTTTAAAAACTCCGTTTTTATAGTCAATTTCAGCTCCGTTAATTGCGCCTACCAAATCGCCGGAAACAATTAAATCGAAACCTTCCGTATTGTATACTACATCATTTTCTGATTGTTTCTCCGAAACAATGCCTAATTCGGCACCGCATCAGGAATAGCCTGTTATAGCTAATTTAATAGGTTGTTGTCTTGATTTTAATTCCTCTAATTTGTCTTTTGCGCTGTCAGTAAGTGTAAAGTTCATGATAATTCTCCTTTCTGTTTTTGCTTAGTTTAACACCAAGACATTATTTTATGTCTGATTAATATGTTATTATGATTTTATTAAATGTCAAGGTGATTTTTCACTTCCGCAATATCATTATATCGTGATATATTAATATAGTCAATAATTTTTGCTGGATTTTCTTTCAAGATATAAATGTAATCTGACAATGTTGCGGCTTCATCCACATCATGGGTAATGAACAAGACCGTTCTTTTACTTTCATTCCAAAGCTTTTTAAACATTGCAATCATTTCACGCTTTAATTTCACGTCGAGACCCTTAAAGGGCTCATCTAAAATTAATACGTTGGATGGATACGCAAATGCTCTTGCCAGAGATACTCTTTGAGCCATTCCACCGCTTAATTCCTTGGGCTTGTAGCTTTCAAAACCGCTTAATTCAACCATATCAATATAATTCTGAATAATATTTACCCTTTTATCATAATCATAAACATTTTTTAACACAAAATCAATGTTATCATACACACTGTACCACTCAAGCAAACGCGGTTCCTGGAAAACAAAAGAATAAACTGCACTTTTATCCCTGATGACTTTTCCGTTATCGGCTTCGGTTAAATTTGCCGCTATGTTGGCAATGGTAGTCTTCCCGACTCCCGAAGGTCCGAACAGGCAGGTTATTTTATCTTTTTCAAACCTGATATTAAAATTGTTTAGCACCTCTAAATCATTAAATCTCTTGGATACATTTATAAATTCAATCATACAGACCTCGTAAAAATATTTTTAATATTTTTTCAAACAATATACTGAGCATAATTATTATAAAAGTCCATGCAAATAAATCCGGTATTTCGAGATAAACCTTTGAATCATACAAAAATCTCCCTATAGAATATTT
>JAFACY010000301.1 GCA_023425285.1 Bacillota bacterium | reverse complement strand
GACCTCATACTTGACAAATACGGCAAGAAAATGTCCAAATCAAGAGGAAACACTGTTGATCCGTTCGACCTGTTTGACAGATACGGTGCAGATGCATTAAGATGGTACTTACTGTACGTTTCACCTGCATGGTCACCTACAAAGTTTGACGAGGATGGATTAAAGGATGTATTGAGCAAGTATTTCGGAACTATAAAAAATGTTTATACGTTCTTCTCACTTTATGCCAATACAGATTCTGTAAATCCAAAGGAATTCTTTATAGAATACAAGAACAGACCTGAGCTGGACAGATGGATTATATCTAAATTCAATAATTTAGTTAAATATGTAAGAGAAAGCATGAGCGTATATGACCACAACAAGTCCGTAAGAGCAATCCAGGAATTTGTGAATGAAGACTTATCAAACTGGTACATCAGACGTTCAAGAAGAAGATTCTGGGCAACAGAGCTTACAGAGGACAAAAAGGCGGTTTATAACACAACGTTTGAAATATTGGTTGGTATTGCACAATTGACTGCTCCGTTTGCACCTTACCTGTCCGAAGAAATATACAGAAACCTGACAGGAGAAGCATCAGTCCATCTGAGCTACTATCCTGAGGCTCATGAAGAATTGATAGACGAAAACGTTGAAAATAGAATGGACCTTGTAAAGGATCTGGTTAAGCTTGGCAGAAGCTCAAGAGAAAATGCTAAAATCAAGGTAAGACAGCCTATAAGAAAGATTCATATAGACGGAAAATATCAGGAATTGATAGAAGATTTAGTTCCGTTGATAAAGGAAGAGCTTAATGTCAAGGAAGTTGTGTTTGAGCATGACCTGAAAGAATTCATGGACTTCTCATTGAAACCGAACTTCAAGGTTGCGGGACCTTTGCTCGGCAGTAACGTTAAGCCGTTTGCGGCTGAGCTGGCAAAGGCTGATTCTGTTGAAATAATCACCAAGGTTCAGTCCGGAGAAAAATGCGAATTCACCGTGAACGGTCAGACAGTTGAGCTCAATGACGAGCTTTTGGATATTCGTATAACCGCAAAAGAAGGCTATGACGTATCAACAGGCAACAACCTGTTTACAATCATAGACACAGAACTGACTGAGGATCTGATCAACGAAGGCTTTGCCCGTGAGTTTACATCCAAGGTTCAGCAAATGAGAAAGAACAACGGATATGAAATGATGGACAGAATAAAAATATTCTACAACGGTACCGAAGAAATTGACAAGTCTGTCAGGGAATTCGGCGAATTCATCAAAAAAGAAACACTGGCTGATTCAATAGAAAAGGTTGATGATGCTTCGATGGAAGTTCAGAACCTGAACGGAATAGACACAGGAATGAAATTAGAAAGAATTTAGAAAGAATTTAATCAATGGGGTGGGGGCATTCCTTTAGAGGGATGTCCCCGTTTATTTTTTGTAAAATGAAAACATTATCCTGAGCAAATGTTGAAATTGCAATATTTTGTTGACATACACCATGATTAATATTATAATGTTATAATAAATTAATTGCCTCCCGCCATTGAAAGATTGAAAGGCGTGTTCTGTTACAAAAGATGATTTAAGCAGAAAGGTAGTGAAAAGATGAAGGGATTAGGAGTTTCACCGGGTATTGGAATCGGCAGGGCTTTTATAATTGAAAAAAAGCCGATGAATGTGCAGAAAATTCATGTGGACGATGTACAGAAGGAAATAGATCGTCTGAGGAATGCAATAGAAGACGGTAAAAATCAGTTGAATGAGTTGTATTTAAAAACACTCAGTGAAATAGGCGAAAAAGAAGCTCAAATCTTCAAATCTCATGAAATGATGCTTGAAGATGATACTTTTATATCAGAAGTTGAAAACAAAATAAATGCCGAATCGGCAAATGCCGAATATGCCTTCAATGAGATTTCAAACCATTATATCAAGATGTTTGAAAATATTGAGGATGAATATCTGAGAGAAAGAGCGGAAGATATAAGGGACGTGATGTCAAGAGTCCTGAAATCACTGCTTGGCATCAAGGCTACGGATTATTCGAAAATACAAAGCGACTCCATAGTTGTGGCAAAGGATCTGACACCGTCGGATACGGCGCAGTTTGAAAAGGGAAAAATCCAGGCAATGATAACCGAGATCGGCGGAAAAACATCACATGCAGCCATAATAGCAAGAATCATGGGCATCCCCACGGTTATAGGAATAGACAACATAGCCGATAAAATCAAGCATGATGACGTTGTTATCTGTGACGGCAAGACAGGCAAGGTAATAATCAATCCTAACGAAAAGCAATTATTCTATTATCAGCAGAAAAAAGATAAATTAGAAAAATTAAATATGGAGCTGAAGAAACAAATCGGTCTGCCTTCAACCACAAAGGATGGCTTTGAGGCTTCCCTGATGGCAAACATAGGCACTCCCAACGATGTCGATTCGGTTCTGGAAAATGATGCTGAGGGCATCGGATTATTCAGAAGTGAATTTATTTTTATGAACAGAAGCTGTCAGCCCACGGAGGAAGAACAGTTTGAAGAATATAAGGAAGTATTGCAGAGAATGGGCGACAAGCCTGTTATTATAAGGACGCTGGATATAGGCGGAGATAAAGAAGTACCGTATTTTGACATACCCAAGGAAATGAATCCCTTTTTAGGATACAGAGCCATAAGACTGTGCCTCGGCAATGTGGATGTGTTCAGAACACAGCTCAGGGCAATTTTAAGAGCGGGAGTTTACGGCAACGTAAAAATTATGTTTCCCATGATTTCCACCATGAAGGAACTGAGAGACTCTAAAAAGATTCTTGAAAAGGCAAAGGAAGACCTCAAAAAAGAAGGAATTCCTTTCAAGGATGATATTGAAATAGGAATAATGATAGAAATACCTTCCGCAGCCATCATATCCGATTTGCTGGCAAAAGAAGTTGACTTTTTCAGCATAGGAACCAACGACCTCATCCAATATACCATGGCAGTGGACAGAATGAATTCAAGACTGTCTCATTTGTACAGCCAGTATCACCCTGCATTGTTGAGGTTGATAAAGGGTATAATAGATAATGCGCACAACGCAGGTATCTGGGTGGGAATGTGCGGAGAAGCTGCAGGAGATCCCAAGCTCATACCCATATTTTTAGGCATGGGACTGGATGAATTCAGCATGAATGCACCCTCCATACTCAGTTCAAGATATATAATCAGAAATTTATACAAGAATGAAATGGAGCAAATAGCCAACAAGACCTTGAATATGGAAACAGCAATGGAGGTTGAGGACTATCTGAGCTGTTTGTTTGCAGAGGACAATGACTACCTGAAAAGGTGCAGCGTGAGAAGTAAAGATTAAGGAGCATAAATTAATGAGCAAAAAAGTTTCAATCGTTTTTCACAGCATATGCGGAAACTGCTACATAATGGCAAATGAATTTTATGACGAATTCAAAAAACATGATGTGGAAGTTCAGATATTGAGAATAAATGATCCGAATTACATCGAGCTTGCAAAGCAGTTCAACATTGCAGGTCAGTACAAGGATAAGATATTGAAAATAGAAGAGGCGGCGGCAGAAAAGCTGCTGGACAGCGACATAGTTATATTCGGCTCGCCCACATACTACGGCAATGTATCCGGAGCCATGAAAAGCTTTATGGATTCATTTTCGCCCTATTGGACAGACGCAAAGTTCTGGGGTAAAAAAACCTTCGCCTATACCACCGCAGGCAATGCCGAGGGCGGCGGAGATATGTGCCTCAACGCCATAAACATCTTTGCCCAGCACATGGGAATGACTCCCGTGCCTGTTCCGGCAGACCTGCTGACAGGACAGTCTTTTCCCGCATACGGACTCATACACTACGTAGGCGACTACTCAAACTTAAGACCCAGCAGGGAAGTAGTTTTAGCAATTAAAGAAATGACCGAACGATTATTACAACTATAAGACGACTACAACCTAAGTCGTCTTTTTTGACGGGGACATTCCTTTAAGGACTATCCCCAGAGGATATCCATCCTTAGAGGTGTGTCCACATTCCACTACTATACCAAGGAGAACCAATGAAAAAGAATGATATTATAGAAGTAACCATTGAAGATATGAACTT
>JAFACY010000124.1 GCA_023425285.1 Bacillota bacterium | reverse complement strand
TGTTTCAACTTTGCTGACATTTTATGGTCCGTACTTTGTTATCATGGGGTTTTATTTTTACAGACTGCGCCCTGTTCTTGTATGGAGTATTTTCCTGATGTTTGTTCCGCTGCTTATTTCACAGATATTTAAAGAAAAGATATATACAAAGTTAGTGGATGAATCCGCACCGATTGAACGCAGGGTGAACTACTATGAAAATGAGATGTACAAAAAGGAATACATTAAGGAAAATAGATTATTAGGTATTTACTCATTTATACGAAACAAGTACGAAAAAGAGCTTGTATTGTTTTGTTCCAAGCGCTGGAACTCGGTAAAAAAAGTCCATATGATAGAAATAGGACTTCGGGCATTGACATTGATGGGTTACTTTGGAGTTATTGTGCTCTTTGTTTCCTCTTTAATAGATGGATATATCACAATAGGAGCATTTGCAGCGGTTTTTTCATCTGTCAATCTTATGATTGCTTTCATGGATGATGCAGTAAGTAATTATTTAGGTGATATGCTTGGCAATTACGGTTCACTCAGGAGCCTGGTATATTTTCTTGATCTTCCCGAGGAAGACGGAATCAATGAAGATGTTGATTATTCCGGTGGGATTGACATTTCAAATGTATCATTTAAATATCCCAACAGCGATAATTTTGCTTTAGAAAATATATCATTACACATAAATAGCGGTGAAACAATTGCTGTTGTAGGTGAAAACGGTGCAGGTAAAACAACCCTGGTAAAAATAATATCCGGTATTTTGTTGCCGACCTCCGGTGATGTACTGATAAATGATACTTCAATATCATTATATTCCAAAAAAAGCAGATTTAAATATGTATCCGGAGTGGTTCAGAAATTCGGCAAGTATAAAATGCTGCTCAGGGATAATGTTCATCTGTCTGAGCCTGATAACTCCATTGATGAAGAAAAAGTTAAACAGTCATTGTTTTCTGCGGATTTCAATATAGAAAAAGAAAAGATTACAGACGGATTAAACACTATGCTTTCAAGAGATTTCGGGGGAATAGATTTGTCCGGCGGAGAATGGCAGCGAATTGCATTGGCAAGAGGAATTTACAAAGACTCAAAATTTATAATACTGGATGAACCAACCTCAGCTATCGACCCCATAGAAGAATCCTTGATTTATAAAAAGTTCAGAGACATAGCAAAGGATAAAACAGCAATAATAGTAACTCACAGATTGGGAGCGGCTCAGATTGCCAACAGAATAGTTGTTCTTGACAACGGAAAAATAGCCGAGACGGGAACTCATGAGCAGCTTTTAAATAAGGGCGGAAAGTATTCTGTAATGTTTAAATCTCAGGCTAAATGGTACTCAGACACATAATCAGAAAGTGTAATTATGCGGTGAAATCCAAATCACCGCATAATAAATTCATACAATTTATATGGAATATAATCAATGGCATTCTTATTGATGCTGTACATCATGTAATTTCCCTGTCTTTTCTTTTCGATAAGTCTTGCATTGCAAAGGATTTTCAAGTGCTTTGATATACCCGCTTCTGTGAGATTCAGATTCAGTGCCAGGCTCTGTGTTGATTCTGCTCCCGTCTTCATCTGGCGTAAAATTCTGAGTCTTGTTCCGTCTCCAAGAGCCTTTAACAAATCGATCAGATCATCAGGCACTGCTTCATTTATTTCTTCCAAAGAAACAAGCATGGTCAGATACAATATGTTTTTGTCTTCATGCATCAGAAGGTGAGGACTGATAAATGTACTTGCCGTTATTACCACCTTGATAAGCTTATTCAAATCAAAGCTGTAGTCTTTGTTTTTGTGAAAAATTATCTTATTTTCATTTATCTCCAGACGTTCATGTATTTTGCTCATGCTCTCAAGCAAACCTTCCTCCATGAACATATTTATTTTTCTCTTTATAGTATGGATTAGAAAGGGCTGCAGAAAATTAATCTCATTATAAAAAAATATATCATGATATTTTTTCATAATTTCAATAATATTATTTTTTTCTTCCCAGCTTATACTCTTGTTATATAGTCCATATAATTCGTTCCACTGCCGAAGGCTCAGCTTTTCAATTTCCTTGAGTGCATCAGGTATGGAAAGATCCTTGTAGGGACTGAAATCGGAAAAGTCCATGGGAATAAGCCATTCTCCTGTGATATGTCCGTACTTTCTTATATCGTACAGAAGCTCATGAGGAGCCTTATCCCATATTTCCTCCATCCATTTTCTTCTGTCCAGATGGTGCTCAGGCACACAAATAACATGCATTGAAGCAATCATTTCAAACAACGGCGAAAATGCAAATTCCACACTTAATTCATTTTCACGCAAAAAACCTATATTCATTATGCTCTCCTAAAAAAGAGTGATATTACCTGTTATGCGCATATGCCTTTCCACTATCTTAATCATGGTCGAAATTAAAACAAGCAGTATTGCAATTATTACAACTCCTGTTACCACAAATCCTCTGATTTCATAGAGCGTACTTCCCGTTAATACCACCCTTCTGACTGCCTCAATGGCATAGGTCAAAGGGAAAAATACACTGATTGCTTTTGCCCACACGGGAAACAATATAGTAGGAACCTTCACTCCCGAAAATATTTCCATGGGCTCCTCCAATACGGTAAATAAAAAATCAGAATCTCTTGAAAACAGAAAGAGAGAGTTCAGAAACATCCCCCACGCCACAGCCATTGCCGTAACAATGAGAAATACGGTGATGCATGGCAAGATTTTTATCAATAAAACTTCTCCATTAATTATCAACACAAGAATTGAGAAAATAAGCATTACAAATACGCTTTCAAACAAAGATGATATGGCATTTCCCAGAAGCACTGCCGCCCTGTTGACAGGAGAAAGATAGATAAGCTCCAGTGTTCCGCTGATTCTCTCAAAGGAAAAGTTCCAGGCAGACTGCACCAATGATCTGAAAAAGCTCATGCACATATATCCCAACAACAAATATACTATCATATTTTCTGACGTAATGTAAGAGATTTTACTTTTTTCGATGTTAAATACCTTGAAGCTGTAATATGTCGTCACAAAGCTTAAAAAGGGCCATACAAACAAGGATACATAAATCATCCTGCTGTGAAAATAATTTTTATGCTGCTTTTTCATTTCGGCAGTTAATGCCTTAACAAACGGCATCATGATGTGCCTCCTTGGAAAGACGGATTATAGCATCCTCAAGCAACGGTTCCTTTTCATACATTTCTCGTATGTACAGACCGGCTTCCGTACACGCCCATGACAGCTCCATGGATATGTTTTCTCTGCTGTTGATATATATTGCATCATTTTCATCCCTTAGCTCAACAGTTGAATCAACGGCTTTCAGCTTATCACAAATACATTCTGTGATTTCTCTGCTGTGCTTATTCAATTTCAGCACATAATTTTTTCTGTTAAAGGTTTCTGTCGTAAGCTCCCTGACAGTACCCTTCTTTATTAAAACTCCGTCGCTCATTATGTAGACGTAGTCACAAAGCTCCTCTATTTCGCCCATGTAGTGAGAGGTTATGAGTATACCTTTATTCTGCTCTCTTGCAAGATGCTTTATGTGAGCCCTCAGCTCCTTTGACACAACCGCATCAAGTCCGATTGTGGGCTCATCAAGAAACAAATATTGAGGATCATTTATCAATCCCCTCGCTATCTGCAATCTTTGCTTCATCCCCTTGGAAAATGTTTCAACAGGCACGTCCCTTTTATTCTCAAGCCCCACCAGCTTAAGAAGCTCATCTATTCTTTCCCTGAGTACATTGTTCGGAACATTGTATATTTGCCCGTAATACCACAGATTTTCATAAGCGGTAAGTCTCCAGTATATCATCCGCTCCCCGCCTGCAATCATGTTGATTCTCTTCTTTATTTCAACAGGATTTTTTACCGCATCTATGTCATCTAAAAAATATCTTCCTTCTGTAGGAGATAATAATGTTGTCAGCATTTTTATGGTGGTTGTTTTTCCCGCTCCGTTTATGCCCAGGAGTCCTACAATTTTTCCTTTTTCTATCCGAAGAGATATATCCCTGACCGCCTCAATCTCCTGCTTTTCTCTTAAAAATCTCTTTCCCTGCTTAACCTTAACTATATATGTTTTTTTCAAGTGCTCAGCTATAATCATGTCCTGCTCCTATCCGTTTATTTTTTCAAGTGCAATCTCTTCGCATTTTCTCATTTGCATAAATCCTATGACAACGTATACGGTACCCAAAAGTAAAATATGTCTCACCGACGACATCTGCTCAACTATCCCTCTGCCGGACAAAAGTGTGTTTCGTATCAGCGTTACTGCTTCCGTAACAGGTATTGCCCCCGCAACAGCCCTGAGCCATGAAGGAAGGTACTGAACCGGAAAAGAAATACCACACACTAAAAACAAAAATGCAAACAGCGTATTTTGGGATATATACGTATCTCTCGTATAAAGCATTATGCCCCCGAGCACCATTGACACACCAAAGAAGGCATAAAGAGATATTATAAAAGCAATAAGGAATGCTCCCACATCAGCATGACTTAAATTTATGCCGAAGGGTATGGCAATAATGAGAGAAACTACTATCTCCATTGATGTTGTCAGGGTCTGTACAAGCATGTGTCCAAGAAAATACTCAGCCCTCCTGAATGGTGCAAGCATAAGACTCTCAAGCGTTCCCTCTCTTAATTCCGTAATGAGACTCCTGCTCACATTGAGACATGTCCTTACAACGAACAGGTACGTCAGGCTTCCCACCACAACATAGCTAATATAATCTCCCGTCCCGGTAAATTCACTGAAATCCTGCGCCATGTTCCCCTCAAATAAAAGCTTCCACATCATCCACGCACCCAACACAGTGTATAATCCTGTCAGCGTGTTTCCCACAAAAAAGTTCACCGGATATGCCCTGTACTTTACCATCAGCTCCTTCTTCATTGTTCCGTATAAAACCTTCATATCCATTCCATCCTCCATTCCGTCAATTTGATTAGCCAATCAGCTAATCAAACGCATTTGTCTTAATTTCACGGGTATTATACGGATGGAGTATGACGTTGTCAATGATTATTATAATAAAAAATAACAATTGAAAATTATTATTCATTGAAAAAATACTTTATTATATCGGCAGAAAACATTTGACTAAGGGCAACAAATAAAAATATTTTCTGTTTATTGTAAATTTATAGTAATTACATTCAATATTTGATATAATCATGATACATTATTTACCGTAAAAAATATTACTATATTTCCAGTGGGTAAAAATGGGTAAAGTCAATAAATATTACAGATATATTTTAAGGGCATTACTTTTAATATTCGCTGTCTCGATAATAATATCGCCGGTTAAAATTCTTGATGCAGATGTACGTATATCAACTCCGAACGTAAATGCTCCTGAGAAAAAGACAATCGAATATAGAATCAGAGCAATTAATATGCTGCCTGTCGCTTCGGTTAATTTTAAAGTGCAATTTACAAAAACAAATCCTGAGCACCCATATTATAATATAGTCCCTGATTATAATTCAGATACAGATTACACCTTAGAGCCAGGGAAAATAAAAACTCTAAGTCATACTGTCGATGTTATTACCGATGATGACAGACTGGTCAATTCGTTGTTTCAAAGTATCAAAGCAAAGGTAAATGATAAGAAAATTGAAGAATGGAGATTTAAATAAGCGTAAATGATTACAATAAACAGACAAATAATAAAGGAATATTTTTTTATTGCAATTGGTTCATTTTTAGTATCCTTAGGTATATATTACTTCATGGTTCCCGAGAACTTAGCAACAGGAGGGGTATCGGGGCTTTCAATTGTTTTAAGCAATTATATAAGCATCCCCATTTCCTTTATAAACCTTACTATAAATTTTATATTGTTTATATTGGGATTTATTTTCTTAGGTAAGGAATTTGGCGGAAAAACAATCTTTTCTACAATTTCTATATCAATATGTATGTATCTGATGGAAACATTCTTTCCTGTATCAGCACCTGTAACAGATGAAATATTGCTGAATTTAATGTGCGGGATAGTCATAATGGCAATAGGACTTTCCATAGTGTTCAATCAAAATGCATCAACGGGTGGAACAGACATTGTTGCCAAAATATTGAATAAATATTTCAACATGGACATCGGAAAAGGCTTGATGGCAGCCGATGTAATAGTAGTTGCATTAGCCTTCTTCACCTATGGTATACAAACAGGTATAGTTGGAGCCTTCGGATGGTTTTTAAACGGAGTCGTAGTAAATTATTTCCTCGACGGTTTTTCGGTTAAAAACGAGGTTGTTATCATTTCCGAAAAGCATGATGAAATAAAGAAATATATTTTTGAAAGACTGGACAGAGGAGTAACCGTATACAAGGCAGAAGGCGGCTACACAAATGATGAAAAGGATATAATAGTTACCATACTCGACAGAAAAGAGTATTACATATTGAAGAAGCAACTCAAAATATTAGATCCCAAGGTGTTTGTAACTGTCAGGAATGTACAGGAGGTTTATGGATACGGATTTTCGAAATTTTAATGCAAACTAATTATGACCACAGGCTTAGCCCGTGGTCATTTTTTTCAGTGGTATTTAACCGATTCATACTTTTTATTTGCAGTCATCGAGAACCGTCCCATATGAATGTTTTAGTGGCAGTGGATGTCGTCGTCATCTATTGGTTCGTAGTTTTCGAGACCCTTGATTACCTTGCCTGTTTTTTGTGCGTAATCAAAGAGTGCTGATTTTACTGCCTGCTCTGCCAATACGGAGCAGTGGATTTTTACCGGAGGAAGTCCTCCAAGTGCTTCTACAACTGCTTTGTTTGTCAGTTCAACAGCTTCGTTTATGCTTTTACCCTTTATGAGCTCTGTTGCCATACTTGATGAAGCGATGGCAGAACCGCAGCCAAAGGTTTCAAACTTAACATCTTCAATTGTTTCGTCGTTAATTTTTAAGTAAATTTTCATTATGTCTCCGCATTTGGGGTTTCCTACCTGACCTACACCGTCTGCGTTTTCCATTGAACCTACGTTTCTTGGATTTCTGAAGTGATCCATTACTACTTCTGTATACATAATCTTCCTCCGAATTGATAGTTTATTTTTTATATAAATCTTCGTCGTTTTTTATTGGTGACATCATTCTAAGTCTTTCTATAATGCCCTTCATTGTCTGGACTACAAAATCTATGTCTTCCTCTGTTATTTCTTCACTTAGCGTAAAACGGATTGAGCCGTGAGCCGTTCCGTGGTCAAGTCCTGTGGCTAAAAGCACGTGTGACGGATCCAGTGAGCCTGATGTGCACGCCGAGCCGCTTGATGCTGATATACCATCCATATCAAGGAGTAAAAGGATGGATTCTCCTTCTACATATTTGTATGAGAAGTTAACATTGTTTGGCAATCTCATGGTTGGATGACCGTTGAGTATTACATCTGGTATGTTATTTTTAATTCCTTCGATAAATTTATTTCTTAATGATGTAAGTCTTTCTACATGAGCATCAAAATCCTTGCTTGCCAGTTCAACTGCCTTGCCAAATCCCACGATGTTCTGAACGCCTTCAGTGCCGGCTCTTTTTCCTCTTTCCTGTCCTCCGCCGTGGATGAAGTTATCTATTTTAACGCCTTTTCTTATATACATACCGCCGATGCCCTTTGGTCCGCCTAATTTGTGCGCCGACATTGACAGTAAATCTATATGCTGCTTTTTAACATCTATTTTAACAGCTCCCATTGCCTGAACAGCATCCACATGTAACAGAACGCCGTTTTCCCTGGCAATTTCTCCGATTTGCTCGATTGGTTGTATAGTTCCGATTTCATTATTTGCGTACATTATGGAAATGAGCATAGTTTCAGGAGTTATTGCTTCCTTCAGCTGCTCTGGATCTATCATACCGTATTTATCTACATCTAAATATGTGGTTTTAACTCCGAATTTTTCTAAGTACTCACAGGTGTGAAGAACTGCATGATGCTCTATTTTAGTTGTGATAATATGATTCTTTCCTTTGTTGAAGTTTGCAAATGCAACACCCTTCAATGCCCAGTTGTCAGATTCTGAGCCGCCTGCCGTAAAATAAATTTCTTTTTCGTCTGCATTGATAAAATCGGCAACAATTCTTCTTGCGTTTTCTATTGCCTCTTTTGACCTTCTGCCTAATTCGTATAATTGCGATGATGGATTGCCATACTGTTCGTCAAAGTATTTAAGCATTTCATCTATTACTTCTTTTTTAACTCTTGTGGTTGCAGCGTTGTCAAGATAAAGTTTCTTGCTCATCATTCTCCTCCGTTAAATCAATTAATTTGTTTTGCATTCCTGGTACATATCAGCTAAAGTTATATTATCAATAACATTGTTAATACTGTTTTCTATTTTTTCCAAAATAACTCTTGTGGCACAAATGGATTCCCTGGAACAGACTTCCTTACTGATGCATTCTGAGGTTGTAATATCTCCCTCCAATGTTCTGAGTATCATTCCGACAGTTATTTCATCGGGTTTCATGGCTAAAAAATATCCGCCTTGCGGACCTCTCACCGTATCAATATACCCGCTTTTTCTCAGTTTAGCAAAAAGCTGTTCTAAATAACTTTCGGAAATATCGTATTTTTCCGCTATCTTTTTAAGAGAAACAGGTCCTGAACCGTAATTCAGTGCAAGTTCAAATACTGCTTTCAATCCATATCTGCCCTTTGTCGATAAAATCATAGACTGTCTCCTCTCATTATAATTCCCACCAACTTGGTAGGGTATAACTAATTATATTATACCCTACCAATCTTGTCAACATTAAATGTATAAAAGAAAACAAAAAAGCACAAGCCCTGCTTGTGCTCCGGTTACTATGGCATCATTTTATACATGGTTTTGCCGCCCTGCTTAACTTCCATAAATACATTATCAACGGGAACCTTCCTGCATTCATTCATTACAATGTTGCAGGTATTTTCTCCATATGCTTTGATACAAAGATCACACTCGCTCTTTATACTGAAAGGGGTTTGAGTAAGATAAATATTTCTGACCCCGTAACCCTGTAATTTATTGAATACCGCTACGGCATAATTTCCATGCTTGAAAGTTATAATGTAAAGGTCCATTTTGAATCCTCCTCTGCTTACTCTTACTATATTTTATTAAAAAATATACATAAGGTTACAACAGAGGACATCTAATTCAGATAACGATGTTCTTCTTCGTTGTCGTATATGCTGAATTCTTCTTTTAAATTTTCCAGATTGTATTCATAATCATTTTCTGAAATGATGTTGCTGTACAGCAATGTATCCAGTTTGTTTTTATGATCCTCGAAAATAAATATTTCCTTGCAGGGCCATATTACATTTTCTTTTTTGCTGTCGTTTGTTTTCAACACCGTAATCATTATCTCATTTTCATTTAAGGACTCTATTGAACCCATTAAATTAAATTTGCTGATCTTTATATCATTTTTTTCAAATATGCTTCTTACAGTTCTTATGAAGCGGTAATGCTCCTTTTTTATTTCATAGGAAACATCCTCACTCAACATATTTTCCGCCAAATCCATGTTATAGAATTCAACGTCAATATCATATTTTTTGTCTTTCTCAAGCAATTTAAAATCAATTTTTTTATTTATTTTTTCTTCTATATTTATATCGTTTATATCTGTGTTGTATAATTTGTAATCCATAATTTACCCCCTTAGCTTTGCAGGTACTCCAGAAACTTCTTGATTCTGCTTTCATACCCGGATTCCTTAGGTTCATAAAAATTAGTGTTTTTTATGGACTCAGGCAAATAATTTTGTTTTACGTAAAACTTGTTGTAATCGTGCGGATACTTGTAGCTTATTCCTCTGCCAAGCTTTTCCGCTCCACTGTAGCTTTGGTCCCTCAGATGAACAGGAACCTCTAATGAGCTTTCCTCCACGGCCTTGTACGCTCTGTCAATTGCAGTGATGGCTGCATTGCTTTTTGGTGCACATGCAACATATAAGGCAGCCTGTGCCAAAATGATTCTGCCCTCGGGGAAGCCTATGATTTGTACCGCATGAAATGCGCTGACCGCCAGCTGTAATGCTCTCGGGTCGGCATTTCCCACATCTTCGGACGCACATATTATTATCCTTCGTGCGATAAATTTCGGGTCTTCTCCTCCCTTTATCATTTTCGCCAGCCAGAATACGGCAGCATCGGGATCTGAACCTCTCATGCTTTTTATAAACGCTGAAATGGTATCGTAATGATTGTCGCCTACTCTATCATATTCAATCTTTTTCCCTTGAATGCATTCGGATGCAACATCTATGTCAATTTTTATCTTTCCGTCAACTTCCTCAGTGGTCTCAATACCTAACTCCAGGGCACTGAGTGCCTTTCTTACATCACCATTTGAATTGTTGATTATTAAATCTATCGCATCTTCATCTATATCTACATTTTTATTTCCATAACCGTTTTCTTTATCGGCTACAGCCTTTTTCATAACTTCTTTGATGTGTCTGTCATCAATTTTTTTAAATTCAAAAACCAACGAACGTGAAATCAAAGCCTGATTCACTTCAAAATAAGGATTTTCCGTAGTAGCACCGATTAATATAATTGTACCGTTTTCTACATATGGCAGCAGTGCATCCTGCTGAGCTTTATTAAATCTGTGAATTTCATCTATAAAAAGGATTGTCCTTTTATTATATAATGATAATTCATCAACTGCAAAGCTTATTTTCTCTTTTATATCCTTTATACCGCTGGTAACTGCGTTTAAGGTTGTAAAATTGTTGTTTGTATTTTCGGCAATTATTCTTGCCAATGTGGTCTTACCTGTTCCGGGAGGTCCGTAAAAAATAGCGGAGGAAAGCTTGTCAGCCTTTATTGCTCTGTTAAGTATCTTTCCTTCTCCCACAATATGTTCCTGACCTACAAAATCATAAAGTATCTTAGGCCTCATGCGCTGTGCGAGAGGCCCTGACTTTTTTATTGAGTTTTCATATTGCATTTCAAATATATTCATCGTATACCCTACAGTTTTTTACCAATGGTAAACTTGAGAACATTTTTTTCCATTTCCTTCTTATCATAGGCTTTCAATATAAAATACGAAACTACCAGGGACAATAGTGCGGAAACGGCTGAAATCATATCCTTATTGGGGCTGTTCGAAAGAAGCTGTACAGCACCTATGACACATATCATAATCAACAGCGGCATTCCGTATAAAACCAATATATGTTTCATCAACACTTCATTTCCGGTTGTTATTTCAACATAATCGCCTACTTCATAATCTCCGTCTACATCTGTTTCAATTATCACACTTTTTTGATTGCAGGATCCTCCGCAGCTTTTGCAGTTATCACCGCATGCGGAAACTCTTTTAACCGATACAATCGCTTTATCTCCGTTTATTTGTTCTATCTTACCAACTTGATCCATTATATTCTTCCTTTCTTGCTACTCCGTAACTTCTATGCTGAGCTCCTTTAATTGTTTTTCGGTAGCATAGGTTGGTGCCTCAGTCATCAGGCATGTAGCACTCTGAGTTTTAGGAAATGCTATTACGTCTCTTATATTATCACTTTCGGTCAGCAGCATCATGAATCTGTCCAAGCCGTACGCAATTCCGCCGTGAGGAGGAACACCGTATTTAAATGCTTCAAGCAGGAATCCGAATTTTTCATTTGCTTCCTCGTCTGTGAAGCCAAGCGCTCTGAACATCCTGTTTTGTAAATTACGGTTAGTTATACGAATGCTGCCGCCGCCTATTTCATCTCCGTTTATTACTATATCATATGCCTTAGCTCTCACTTCCTGAGGGCTGCTTTCCAATTTGTCGATATCCTCATCGACAGGAGATGTAAACGGGTGATGCTTTGCCACGTATCTTTCTTCCTCATCGTCATATTCAAACAACGGGAAGTCTGTTATCCATACCAATTCATACTTGCTTTCATCTATGAGATTTTTATCGTGTGCTATTTCGATTCTCAATGCACCAAGTGAAGTGTTGACAACCGATTCCTTGTCCGCAACTATGAATACAATATCCTTTTCTTTCAGCTCAAGAGCAGAAATCAAATTGCTTTGTTCTTCTTCGCTTAAAAATTTAGCTATAGGTGAATCTATAACACCATTTTCATATTTCATCCATGCCAGACCCTTTGCTCCGTATGTTTTTACAAACTTTTCAAGCTTGGAAATTCCCTTCTTTGAAAAATCATCGGCTGATGAATCTACTTTAACACATTTTATCAATCCCTTTGCATCATAGGTTGCCTTAAAGGCATTAAATTCTGAATTTTTAAATATTTCGGTGATATCTGTAAGCTCATATCCAAAACGTAAATCTGGTTTATCCGAACCGTACTTATCCATTGCTGTTTTATATGACATACGTCTGATCGGAAGCTCTATATCAACATTCTTAACTTCCTTGAATATCCTCTGTATGAGTCTTTCGTTTATTGAAATAACATCCTCAACATCAACAAATGACATTTCAATATCAACCTGTGTAAATTCAGGCTGTCTGTTTGCTCTTAAATCTTCATCTCTGAAGCATCTTACTATCTGGAAATATCTGTTCATGCCCGAAACCATCAAAAGCTGCTTAAAAAGCTGCGGTGATTGCGGCAATGCATAGAATTTTCCGGGATTAACTCTGCTTGGTACCAGGTAATCTCTTGCTCCCTCCGGTGTTGGCTTCGTTAAAAACGGAGTTTCTATTTCATTGAAGTTATTTTCATACAAAAACTCTCTTATAACCTTTGATGTCTTGCTTCTCAGCATAAGGTTTTTCTGCATGTGGGGCTTTCTCAAATCGAGAAATCTATATTTTAAACGCATTTGTTCGGAAACGTCATCGTCATCCTTTATATAAATAGGAGGAGTTTCGGCAGTATCCAATATTTTAAGCTCTTCAATGTATACCTCTATTTCTCCGGTAGCCAGTTCAAGATTTTTGGATTCTCTTTCTAAAACCTTTCCTCTTACGGCAATAACATATTCACTTCTTAAGCCTTCTGCCTTTTCAAAGCTTTCTTTATTTACTTCAGTGTCAAATACGATCTGGATTAAGCCGGTTATATCTCTCAGATCCGCAAATATAAGTCCGCCTAAGCTTCTTCTTTTCTGAACCCAGCCCATGAGCACAACTTCCCTGCCTATATCATTCTTGCTTAACTCTCCGCACATATTTGTTCTTCTTAAGCTTCCCATTGTTTCCATAATATCCTCCGAAATTAAATGTACAATTAAATATAAATAAAAATAACCCATCCCTGATTAGGGACGAGTTTAACCCGCGTTGCCACCCTACTTGGACTATATAGTCCCTCTCGATTGGTTTTGCTTTATTTGAGGTGTCTTTTCATCACAAGTTAATAACAGCTCTCATCATCCCTGTCTTGCTTTGATTAATACAATTATGATTACTCTTCCCCAAGCAATATATATGTTTAAATTAACATAACGAAAGTAATTTGTCAATAAATTTTTGAGAACAATAAATCAGCCAATCATCCTGCATTTCTTTTTTTACGCAGCTTATATTCACGCTTGTATTCGTACATCTTTTCATCGGCAGCACTCAAAAGATCACATGTGTCTATGCTGTTGTCAGATTCGACTCTGATTACACCGTAGCTGATGCTCCGGTCATAAGCACAATCCTGATCAATCAGACTGCTCCTTAGCTTCTCTAATTTATCTCTCGCCGTTTCAATATCCCATTTTTCCGAAAGCAGCATGAACTCATCACCGCCTATGCGGCATACTACTGCATCCGAAGAAAATCCCTGCAATCTTCCGGAAACACTTGTGATATATTTATCTCCCTCAAAGTGTCCGAATTTATCATTCACAAATTTCAGATTATCAATATCAATGAAGCACATGATAAATCTTCTTCTTTCCAGGATCCATCTATCCATGGTTTCCATTCCGTAACGACGATTGCCCAGTTGAGTTAAAATATCAATATTGGCTATGTCCCTGAACTTCTCAAGCTGCTCTCTTCCTCTGCTGATATCATCCATCATGGTCTGCTTGCGGTGCTCGAGCTGCTCCACCATCTTATTGAACGCTGCGGAGAAATCTCCCATAAAATCAACTCTCTGCTGATAGTCTCCCTTGGCAACCTGCTGCGTCTGCCATGTAAGGTGCTTCAGGGAAGCGTGAAGCGCTTTAAGCGGTGCTGCTATTTCATTGCTCGGAGGAGGCAGCTTGGCTCCTAAATTACCTTTTGATATGTCCTTGGCAAATGTGCCTGCTTCAATTACACAATCAGAAAAAAACACGAGATTTTTACCGAACTTCTGAAAATCTTCAGGAAGCTTCTGTAAGTCCAAAACAGCGTGTTCGGGATCATATATTACATTATTCAAATATTCCTGCAAAATATCCGCAGTTGAATCCATAGGCTTAACCTCACTTGCCGCATAACCTTTCTATTCGATGACGCCGCGAAACCGGCACACTCTGTCGCCGTTTGCCCAGCAATCAATTTCTCGTACGTTGTACTTTTTACCCGTGTAAACTTCAAGGATTCCTGCAACAAAACCTTCATCATAATAGCATACCGTTTCGTTTGTTATAGGGATACCGCTGCAATCCAGATCCTCACCTACCGTGAGTACAATTT
>JAFACY010000259.1 GCA_023425285.1 Bacillota bacterium | reverse complement strand
CTCCTGTCTTTTCATAGGCATATCAAACATGAGCGATTTTGTTTTCTTGTGAATGGATAACAAATATACGGAAATCCTGCCCCTTAATGTTTCAGCATTCAGGATGTTCATCTTATTGTTGAGCATTACGATTTTATCGGACAATATGGCAAGCATGTTGCTTATTAGTGTTTTGTGAAAATCACAAGCATCCCTGCACATTGTAAAAAATATGCTGTGGGGAATAATCAGTGCCTTGCTGTTTCCCGAGCTCACCAGATCATAGGGTGATTCCTGAAGAGTGGAAAAAGCCAATGCTTCACCAAACAGGTCATTTTTCTCCAGCGTTGTCACTATGACTCTTGTTCCGTTATACTTCTGGGAAACCAGATTAAGCTGACCCTCTATTACAATACCCATTTTTTTTATTTCGTCATCCTTTTCAAATATCACCTGGTTGTCATGAAAATCCGATACCACCGCCTTGCTGCATTTCAGAACCATTTTTATTTCATCCGTGTCCATATTTTCAAACAGCTTATTATGCTTTACAGCATTTATTATAGCTTCCATACCTACCTCATAAATGTTACGCACATACTCTTCAATAGCAAGCGTAACATATGTTACATACATTTTGTTTCAATTTTATTATAATTACTTTGAAATGTAAAGTAATATTTTGACGCCAAATACTTCAATAAAAAGAGATGATTCTCCAAACATACGGAATCATCTCTTTTTTACTAATCTTTATATATTTTTTATTATATCTGTTATTGTACCGTCATGATGTATGACATTGCCGACTATTTTTTCGCCTGTTTTTATACTTTTCGGCACACCTGTGATTTTTTCGGCGGCATCTTTTAATTCGTGTATATCCATTACAGGAAGTCTTGCTTCCTTTAATTTTGCAGACAAATCATCACGAAGAGGATTGACTGCAATACCTCTTTCGGTAACCAGCACATCAACGGCTTTCCCCGGAGTGGAAATGCAAAGTGCTCTGTCTTCTATCAGAGGCAGTCTTATTTTAATGAGAGGTGCTGCAATCACGGTAAGCTTCGCTCCCTCTGCAGCATCACAATGTCCTCCCGAGCCGCCTATGATATATCCGTTGTAATCCGTATGAACATTTACATTGAAGCTCGTATCTACCTGGACAGCACTTAAAACAGCAACATCTAATTTATTGAAAATGGTTGCATAGTGAGACTCTGTAACCTCTCTGTGCCTTTTATTTTCTCTTATGGATTCAACCGCCTTCAAATCAAGACTGCGTACATCCATCAGTGCTTCAAAGCATCCTGACTCAAGCATATCAACCATGCAGCCCGTTATACCTCCCATGCAGAAACTTCCCTTAATATTTTCCTTAAGCATTAATTCTTTCAGATAATTAACAACTGCTAAAGGCACCCCTGCTGCATCTGAGTGAAATGAAAAACCGTTTTGCAGCAAGCCCGAATGCTGTATAACCTTTGCGGCATGTGATGAAATAACTAAATCAACGTCATTCTTTGTAATTTTTGTTATCACCGGAATGATTTCTTTGTCTTCTCCTATTTTATCGACACATACAACATAATCCACATACACTTCTGATATGGAGAAATCATACAAGGGATAATCCACTAAGTTGTCAGTTATTACAACTACCTTATCAGCATGCATGGCGTCCGCAAATGCACATCCTGATGAGCCGAATGACGATGAACCATACTTTCCTGTACAGTTTCCCATGTTGTCTGAGGCAGAAGCAGCTATGAACGCAATGTCTATATGAATTTTTCCGGATTCTATATCGGCTGTTCTTCCTCCGAAGCTTCTGAAATCAACTGGCTTATTCAATATTCCTTTTGATATTTCCCTTCCTGTTACGGCACCTATGCCACTAATCTCAAGGGCTGTAACCACATTATTTTTGATGTGGTTCATCATGATTACACCTGCATCATACAGGAAGCCTGCATTTACTGTAATATCCCTGTGTCCCATGTCGGCAATTTCATCTAAAACCATACTGAGTGCACGATCCCCTGATATCCTCATTCCATCCTTCAAGCCACAAAGCTTTATTGCTTCCTTTAATGAATTTACTGCCTTACTCATTTCAGCGAACCTCCTGCCTGCCCCGCCATCTCCAGCGTCTGTCTTGCTCTTGAGGCAATAGGCGGATCAATTGTTTTCCCACGGAGAGAAATTATATCACTTCCCTGCTGCGCGGTTCCTCTGACCATATCCATAATCTCTCTTGCATATTCTATTTCTTCAATTGTAGGGCTGAATAATTCATTGATAATTGCAATCTGCCTCGGTGACATGGCAGCCTTACCCGCAAATCCGAGAGATTTGGCAAGCAGGGCATCATCCCTCAACCCCTCTTCATCGTCTGCGTCTATAAATGGTGTATCGTAGGCATCTATTCCAGCAGCTCTTGCGGCTGTTATCAGTCGTCCTCTGCTGTAAAAAATTTCATCGCCCTTCTTTGTTCTCTTACACCGTAAATCTGAAGCTAAATCCTCCGCACCTAACATTACAGCCCTCACTCTGTCTGAGAATTTAACTATTTCAAACGCATTTTCGACTCCTAAAGCCGTTTCAATAAGGGGAATAATTTGTATAGGGTTGTTTATGCTGTGCTTCTCTTCTATCTCCTTTATGTAATCCGTAACCATGCGGACATCTGCGGCAGAATTAATCTTAGGAAGCATTACAGCATATGGTCTCAGTGGTATAAGCTCCTGTAGATCGCTTTTCCAAAACATTGTATCAATTGAATTAATTCTTATGATTATTTCGCTGCTATATCTAAGATATTTCAATGCATTTCTTACTAAAATCCGTGCCTCATCTTTTTTGTCCGGCGAAACAGCATCCTCCAAATCCAATAC
>JAFACY010000138.1 GCA_023425285.1 Bacillota bacterium | reverse complement strand
ACATCTGTCGAGGAAATAGCAACACCTGATGACAATACTGTAGTATTCAAGCTGAAAAACAAAGATGCATCGCTGATTGGATATTTAGCTTGGGATGCCTGTTACATTATTCCTAAGCACATTTATGAAGGTACCGATTGGAGCGTAAATCCTGCAAATCTAAATCCTATAGGAACAGGACCGTTTAAATTTGTCAGCCACGATAAGGGAGTCAGTGTTACACTTGAAAGAAACGATGAATATTGGGGTGACAAGGCATATCTTGACAAAGTCATATTTTCAATAATACCTGATGCAAATACGGCAGTACAGGCTTTGTACAACAAAGAGCTTGACATACTTGGAATAGAGCCCCCGCTGTCAGAAACACAAAATTTTGAGTCTGATCCGGACATTAAAGTAGGTAAACAATACTGGCCGTCACGATATTATATGTTCTTTAATATAAAGGACAGCATATTTAAGGATGCTAAGCTGAGACAGGCAGTTTCCTTTGGTATTGACAAGGATGACATAATAAGAAAGGCTTTGAAGGGTGTAGGAGAAAAATCAAATACTGCTATGACCCCGATGTATGAATGGGCTTTAAACACAACAGATGTATTTCCGGAAAGAGACACTGAAAAGGCAATGAAGTTAATTGAAGATGCCGGTTATACTAAAAAATCAAACGGAATGTACCTTGAAACTACAATAGATGTGTTCAATGTAGAGCCGTTTACAGATATTGCAGTAATAATAAGGGATAACTTAAAAGATATAGGAATTGATGTTAAGATCAATATTATGGAAGGAGCTGCCTGGGACGAAAAGATATGGTACGGAAGAAATTATGATATATCATTGCTTGCGGGATATCAAGGTCCTGACCCGGGGGCACTGACTTCAAGATTTTCTACGGAAGCTGTTATTAATCTGATGGGATATTCCAATTTAAAGCTTGATGAGGCTTTGGAAAAGGGTGCGTCATATGTCAGTGAAGAAGACAGGGCACCGTATTACAAGGAAGCACAGAAATATATAGTTGAAGATGTTCCGGTTGTTCCGATATCAGAATATATTTCCATAGCACCATATCAATCATATATTGTGGGACATCCGACTTCGGAAGAAGCTATAGACAAAACGGGATTCCATGAGTACACATATGTCTGGATAAACAAATAGCCGGATACATTACTGCCCGCATACCGCGGGCAGTAATCAACAGAATACATCGGAGGTAAAGCGTGAATATAAGTAAAATAATTGATAATGTTCCGGATTATAAGGTGTTTTTAACAGTGGATGAGATGGATGAAAGCACCACATGTCTACAAAGCAAATATCCGGATGTGGTAAAGGTTTTTGAAGCGGGGAAATCGAGAGAAAATCACAGTATACTATGCCTTAAGATAGGCAGCGGAAGCAAAAATGCCTTTTGCTTCGCATGCCCTCACCCAAATGAGCCCATAGGAGCCATGACATTGGAATATTTATCATGGGCATTGGCTGAGGATGATAAATTCAGAGAATCAACAGGGTACACATGGTATATAATCAAGTGTGTTGATCCCGACGGGACAAAGTTGAATGAAGAATGGTTTAAAGGACCGTTTAATATATATAATTACATGAAAAATTATTTCAGACCCGGAAGTGAGCAACAGGTTGAGTGGACATTCCCCATAGACTATAAAGATTTGCATTTTGATCAGCCCATGCCCGAAACAAAAGCGATAATGGATGTTATTGAAAAAACAAGACCTGAGTTCATGTATTCTTTGCATAACGGAGGACTGTGCGGAGCATATTGGTACATAACTCATGAATATGATGACATATATGATGAACTTAGAGAGACCGCATTAAAAAACGGAGTTGCATTGCAGCTTGGAGAGCCAGAAAGCCCTGCATGCATACAATTTTCTGATGCAATATATAAAATGGGGGGAATATCAGAGGAGTATGACTATTTAGAAAAATACTCAAGCAAGGCTCCCGAGAAGTCGTGTTACGGTGGTACAAGTAGCTCTGATTATGCGTTGAGGTTCAATGACTGTGTGTCACTGATGACCGAACTGCCGTATTTTTCAGACGACAGAATAGCAGACTCCTCGCTTACTGATATAACCAGAAGACAATCCATAGAAGATAAACTTAAAAATAATGTTGAGCATTACAGGAGACTTGACAGAGAATTGAGCAATATAAGGAAGTACATTTCTTCGGATAATCCTTTCATTCTGCTTGTGGATCAGATTATAACAGAAATAGAATCCTCAGCAGATGCTCAGAAGAAGTGGTCGGATGATCCCAAATTTGAAAGACCCGCCAAGGTATCGGAGGTTTTTGACAATGACCTGGTCAGCAAGTTTTACAATAGCCTTTCAACAAGCCTTTGTGCCAGAGCGTGCCAATATGAGATTGATAAGATGAAAAAAAAGGTATGCAATGATTACGAAGCGCTCTGCCTGTTGGAGGATGCGTATGAAGTATTGTCAGAATATCTGATGAATGAATGTGAATATCTTGAAAACAAATTAACGTACAAGGTTGTACCAATAAGAGACCTTGTGCGTATTCAGATAGAAAGCGGCCTGATTGTTGCAAAACGCAGACAAAAGAATTCATAATATCCTATAAAAAAATCTGATAATTGAGAATTTCTTTTATCAGATTTTTGGATTCATGTGTTTATGTTGCTTCTGCCGCAGATATAGCTGAGGTTATCATCAAAATAACTTATCTATATTTTGAAAATACAATATTGCCCGCTATAACTTTACTTGACTTGAACTAATATTAACAGTAGTATATATCTAAAAATTCACCATTTTACGTCGATATAATTTATATGTTATTTTTAAAAATAAATGGTTAATGAAGTAAGATTAGAAATGTATGAGATAAAGGTATTTTGATAAAGATTGGTGCAGATAGGAATACGAGATATCGAACGAAGCGGGGAGAAACAGTATGGATAAAACTGAAAATGTAATTGATATTAAAAATGGTTTTAAGGTTACGATCGACGGAGAACCGTTTATGACGGTGGAAAAAGGAAAGGTCACAATTAGCGGAGATATTGTAATACAGGCTGACAGCATTATTGTCAGGTCGAAAAGTAATTTGGAAATTAAGAGTACAAGGGCTGAGATAGAGTCAACAGCAGGTATTACTATTAAATCTGTTAAAATTGATATGCATGGAGCTGCTGCTGTAGATGTGGAGTCGGACGGTATGCTTACTATCAAGGGTTCAATGGTCAAGCTTAATTAGGAGGATAGTATGAGTATGTGTGTATGCGGCGGTGCTGTTCTTCAATGTTCATTTGGAACTGTACCGTCTAATTTAACGGTATTGCCTGTAAACAGAGTTATTTCTAAGATGCCCTTGGCAAATATTATGGATAACGTGTCTTTTGTTAATATTCTTCCGTTTGGAATGTGCAGCAGCATGACTAATCCCTCCGTGGCATCTGCAACTGCAGCAGCTCTTGGGATACTTACCCCCATGCCTTGTATTCCTGTGACTGTCGGACCATGGATACCAGGAAAGCCCAATGTATTAATAGGAGGATACCCTGCCCTTAATGATAAATCTATGCTAATGTGTGCATATGGCGGCATTGTTACTATTCAATGTCCGGGTACAAATAATATAAGTTTGTAGAAATATAAAATAAGGAGGAAAAGATGTCATTTATTAATATAAAGGGCGTAATACCGCCGATGATAACACCGTTTGATGAAAACGACGGGGTGGATTATGACAGATTTGCAGGAAATGTTAGAAAATGGAACGGGTATGATTTAGCAGGTTACCTGGTGCTTGGTTCAAACAGTGAAACTGTGTATCTTACAGAGGAAGAAAAACTGAAACTGGTTGAACTTACGGTTAAACATAAGAATGCCGGTAAAATTGTCGTAGCGGGAACCGGTATGGAATCAACAAGTGCTACTATTGATTTAACAAATAAGGCGGCCAAGCTGGGTGCTGATTGTGCCCTTATTGTTACTCCGTTTTACGCATATTAATATTTCTCCTTATGCTGTTGGTGTACTATGCAGGCATTGTAACATAATAGGTATGAAGGACAGCTCGGGCAATGTTTCGCAGCTCATAGATTTAAAAAGGGCTGTAGGTGATGCCGAATTTAATTTAATGGTCGGAACGACATCGATATGGTATCCTGCTTTGACTTTGGGAGTTAAGGCTGCCGTTATGGCTCTTGCAAATTGCTGCCCCGGTGAATGTATAGAAATTCAAAAGGAATTTGACAGTGGTAATACAGAAAATGTAAGAGAGCTTTATGAAAGGATATTTCCCGTTAACAGTGCGGTTACGGGTAAATACGGCATAGCGGGATTGAAATATGCGTGCGATTTATTAGGCTTTGAAGGCGGATATGTAAGAAAACCATTGCTTCAGCTTAAGGAGAACGAAAGGATAGAGCTGACGGAAATTCTGAAAAATGCAGAAATCAGGATTTGGAATCATAAATGTAAGTGTGGATAGACATAGTTGTCGTTTATAAATAAACGAAAATAATGAAATATATTAAATATGTGCGAACGGCATATTTTATGGGAAGGTAGATATCCAAGTCCAAAAAAAAGAAGTGAATATCCAAAAGAATTTGGGATGGATAATGTTAATGACTGGGCAAATACATATTTATCTAATGAGGATATAAAAAGTATTAGAAATATAATTAATCTGTTAAAAGGTTTTATTGAAGAAAATATATTCAAATAAAATGTCGAAATTTAGTCAACATAAACCGTAAAACTTTTACGGTTTATGTTGACTTTTTATGATGAAATTATTTATAATGTTTTAAAGAGGTGAAAATCATGATTAAGCTTTTCGAAGTTTCAGGTTTTAAAAATTTCAAGGATAAGATTATATTAAACTTTTCTGATGTAAGGGATTATAAGTTTAATTCCGAATGTATTACAGATGGCTTAATAAGTAAAGCTATTATTTATGGCAAGAATTCTACCGGAAAATCAAACCTTGGGCTGGCTATCTTTGACATTGTTTCGCATTTGACGAATAAAAATGTTACTACAGGGATGTATGATTATTATTTGAATGCGAATAACTTTAATAAGTTTGCGGAATTTCACTATATTTTTAAATTTGGGGATCAAATACTTGACTACAATTATAAAAAAGATGAAAAACAAATATTGGTATATGAAAAATTATTATTAGATAATAAGTTATTGTTTGAATATGAATTTGAAAATAAAATCGGTAGTATAGATGGTATCAGGGAGATAGTTCCTTCGCTTAACTGGGTATTTCAGGATTCGGATTCTATTTTGAAATATGTTATCAATAATACAGTATTGGATGATTCTCATCCAATTAGACAACTGATGCGTTTTGTTTCAAATATGCTGTGGTTCAGAAGTTTGGACGAAAATAGATACATAGGATATACAAATAAAATTAATGACTATTTTGATTTTATTTTTGAAAAAAAACATCTTAAAGAATTTGAAGATTTTCTTCATTCAGCTGGAATTAAAGAAAATTTGAAAGCAATAAAGGATAGTGATGGTATAAAGCGGTTATATTTTACTGGTAAGACACCGTTGCCCTTTTTTAGAGTTGCTTCCAGTGGAACAAAAACACTATATAATTTTTTCTATTGGTATAAGATTGCAGAAGAAGTTTCTTTAATGTTTATTGACGAGTTTGATGCATTTTATCATTATGAACTATCTGAAAGTATAGTCAGTATAATTGAAAAAATGACAAATACTCAGGTTATCCTTACTTCACATAATACAAATCTTTTATCAAATCGAATTATGCGACCTGATTGTTATTTTATACTTACAGACAATAAATTAACATCATTTGCAAATTCAACCAATCGTGAGCTCAGAGAAGGTCACAATTTAGAAAAGCTGTATATGAGTGGTGAATTTAATGAATAAAGAAAAGTCAAAAATTCTTGTTATTGTAGAAGGTGCAAAAACAGATGTAAGATTAATGGAACATTTGTTGAATATATATGAAATTGATGAAAAACATGAGATTGTTTCTTATAATACCAATATATATGCTTTATACAATGAAATGTTCAGAGATGATGATCCAGAGAATATTGATATTTTGCAGCTTATGAAGGAGCGTGAGAAGGATCCAATAAAAAAGGAATTATTTGATGTATATTATTCTGATATTCTGTTAATTTTTGATTTTGAACCCCAGGATCCTCAATTTTCTGAGGATAAGATATCAAGAATGATAGACTTTTTTGTAGAATCCTCAGACATGGGTAAATTATATATAAATTATCCAATGGTTGAATCTTTTTATCATATGAAAAGCATTCCCGATGAAGAATATGATTCTTATACAGTATTAATGGACGAGCTAATAGCAAGGT
>JAFACY010000136.1 GCA_023425285.1 Bacillota bacterium | reverse complement strand
TAAAATAGAAAAAGAGATCCCTCACTTTGTTCGGGATGACGGCTGTGTCATCCTGAGCGATAGCGAAGGATCTCATCTTTTATTATTATCTTTTTACTTTTTTCAGTATACCTGTATACGTATCATCGATTGCAGTCTTGTTTGTTTTATAGGTACTGAATGTCCTGATTATATCATAATCATTGATACCCTCTACAAATGCTCTTTCATATTCTCCTATATAATTTAATACGTAGAGACGATTTAATGAGTATTTGCTGAAGATTCCTTCGTGCTCGGCAAAACCAAGTATTTGCGGCTTTTCTGCCTTTTCAATCATTAACAGATTTACAAGTTCAACAATTTTCAAATTCTTGTTTAACGGATTGATCCCAGATGTATATCTCAGAAAATTTGTGTCCCTGTAAAGTGAATAGCTGTATTTGCCGAAGCTGTAATCTTTAAAATCAACTAATTCCAAACCTGCTGTCAGATCCCATCTTATATTTAAAAGAGAAGGTATGTCGTTTGACTTTTTTAAATCATCAAACACTAAGGTCCTAAGCATTTCTTTATTGTTGTTTTTTATATAATAAGTATATCTGTAAAATAAAATATTTGCTTTGGCATTGTTGTTTGTGGTTAAGCTATACCATTTTTCCAATGCACCCATGTACAGCTCTTCTTTGACATTGTACTTGCTTACCAGGGTGAAAACCTGCATCAGCTCAGAATCCTTCAGGTCATTTCTTTCAATAATGCCTGCCAGCAATTCATCAGCAAACTTAGATTTTTCTTCATCTGAATATTTACCGAAGGTAATCATATAATAATTTGTACCGACTGTGTTGTAATAGCCCTTTGAACGTAAGGCAGCCATAGTCTCAACTGCATTTAAATCATAAAGATGAGCATCTTCGGGGAAAATTAATCCGCCATAAGACACAAACTCCAAGGTGTCCTTTGCTTTGATAAATTTTCTGTCGTCAGCGGTAGAATTGCTCCAGTTGTAGGTTTGAAAATATGAATACATATCTTCACCCTTTATAGGCATAAATTCAATTTTGTTCAGATATTTACTGCTGTCGCTTGTTTTGACATCCAGGTAAACTCTGTTTATCAATGCCGCTGCTTCTGCTCTTGTTATATTGTTGCTTCCTTTAAAGGTTCCGTCTTCATATCCCGAAATAATTCCTGAATTGTAAAGTTGTTTTATTTCATTATAATATTTGTTATTAGTGCTTACATCTTTAAAATTAAGACTGTTATCATATATTGCTTCGTTATTGAAGATTGCAAGGAGAGCTACGGATTCCTCTCTTGTAATCGGTCTGTCAGGATAAAAATCAGACCCTTTAAAAATGTCGTAGAATGAATAATTCTTGTTTGTTTTCAAACGTTCATACATGGATATTACGAATGTATAAGCCCAATGCTTATTTGACATATCATTATAGGACATGTCACTTGTGTAAACCTCATTCATTTGTTTTTGACCATAAGCTGTTTTTGCTAAAATGGTTATAAATTCGGCTCTGGTGATATCATTTTCAGGTCTGAAAGTAAAATCACCGTATCCCTTGAAAACTTTCAAGGTGTTAGAAGCAAAATCAATATCGCTTGCCGCCCAGTGATTATATGTATCATAATACACTGTCTTTGCTAATGCGGGTTGAATGGATAACACATTAATAATAGTAATTAATAATAATAGCTTAATAAATTTTTTCAATATGCGTCATCACCCTTTTTCATTATAATTATGAATTATATTTACCTCCTCTTCAGTTATATTAAACATCTTTTTCAGAAATAATTCAATACTAATTTTTTCTAAATCAGATATATTTTTTAATTGATTTTCGGCGGGTAAATATATTCTTGCACTATTCAATTTGTTGGGATAATATTCATACAGACCATTTCCTACTTTTTTCGCAATGCATTTGAAATAAAATTCAAAAACACTGGAATTCAAATAGTTAAGCAAGTAATTGTGAGAAATGTCATCTCTGAAATTATTCATGATATAAATATCTGCACTGCAGAAATATCCATTCTCATCATAATGAAAATTATTGCCCCTGGACTTGTATGGAAAAGTTATTTTTGGGTTTTCGAAATCAGATTGAATACGACCCCACTGGAGCTCATACCATTTGCGATATCCGTTTTTACATTCCCGCCTGTCAGACAGTCTTTCTTTAAACTGTGACAAGTAATAGATTGTATTAGGATAATTCTTCTCATCATCTATTAAATTTGTATATATTAAGTATAGGTCATTATATTTAATATCTGATTTTGATATGCTGCTGTTTTTAATCCATTTCCTGAGCAATTTTTCTTCAATATTATGATTTTTGATAATTTCCTCATCCACAATAAAAGCTTTGTCGAGACCGGTTATTATTCCCTGCTTTATGCTGCATACGTCCATTACAGATGTATTGCAAATTGCATTAATCCTGTTAAAAAGCTGCTCATCTGCATCCTTTAAGATTGTCCAGCCTGTATTTTTAAGCTTATCCTGATCATAACGGAAGCTTTCAATTTGATCATTAATATATTTGACGTAAGGAAATTGATTATTGTTCCCGACTAAATTAAATAATGTTATGATTGCGGGACTTACCATAGCGTTTTTAAAGGTTGTTCTTCCGCTGTAATCAGCCAAAGATACAATGGTGAAGTTTTCCTTCAGATATTCTCTCAATCTGTCGGCGTAAAGTGCTTCCAGAAAATATCTTGAAGTAATAAATGAAAGAACGCCGTTATATTTCATCAGTGACTTGCCCTTTTGAAAAAAGCAGTAGGAAATGTCTGCCTTGTCATAAAAAACATCGGCATATTTTTCATACAAAATTCTTTTATATTCTGCAGATGTATTTTTATGTCCCACGTAGGGAGGATTTCCCACGATGATGTCAAAATCACCTATGTCCGTATCATCAATAAGAAAATCCATATTGTATATATTGAATCGCACATTGTCTTCGTCACTTATGAAAAGAATGTTTATTTTAGTTAAAAATATGGAGAAATCATCTATATCTATGCCGTAAAGCATGTTTTCAATTATATATTTATCGTCAACATCATTTAATTCACTTTTAATTCTTTTAAAGCTCTCGGTAAGAAAGTAACCTCCTCCGCAGGACGGATCAAGAATTTTCAGATTTTTGTTTATGGACTTCATGCGAAACACCTGAGAAAGCATCTTATCAATCAATTCATGAGGTGTATACACCTGTCCCAGAACCTTTTTTTCCCTGGAAGTAAGCAGATTCTCATACAGCTTGGCAGCATTGAATTCATTGATCATTTTTATTTTATCAATGCACAATGCAATCAGATTAAATATTTTTTCTTCAACATCTCTGTCATTTAAGTCGAAATTTATATGCTCATTAAAAACATTCGTTTTATCACCATAAAAATCCGGGGTGCTTCTGTAATCTGAGTAATTTCCTGCTAATATATCCCTCCCGTAAATCTTTACATCATAAAGAATTTTGGACGCAAAAAAAATCATATATTTAATACTGCATATATAATCTGTGCACTCCATTTCCTTTACAATCGAAATTATTCCTTTTGCCAATAACTTGTTCATCAGTACCTCTTGAGTTGCTGTGTTTTGCATATCTTATCATTTTTTAAAAATAAAAGCAATATAATCGGCTTTGAAATGCTATATAGTACATGCGGAGGTGATAAGATGGCAATAATAGCTAATAAAGCAAATTCTAAGCTGAAATTATATTTCAACGCAGGTCCCGGAGAAGGTGACAAAGACGTTATAAAGAATAAGACCTATTCAAACATCAAAGCAACGGCTGCAGATGATGATGTATACAACTTAGGTATAGAACTGTCGCAGCTTCAGGAGTATCCGTTAGTAAACTTAGTTCGTATGGAAGAGTCGCAGCTGATATATGAAGACTGATAACACCATAATCTGATATGATAATTTTGAGTCGGGAATTGAACGGAAATATAATAAAGGGGTGATACTATGGCAAAAAGGCTATTGATGACATT
>JAFACY010000115.1 GCA_023425285.1 Bacillota bacterium | reverse complement strand
TCGAAAGCGAAAACCTCAATGAAAGCATCTTCAGAACACTGCTTGCAAAATTGGATATGGATTCTGAGGATTTTTCAAAGAACTTAGAAGAATTAAGCGAAGGGCAGAAAAAAAAGGTATTGATATCCAAGAGCCTGTCTCAAAGTGCTCACATTTATATATGGGATGAACCTCTTAATTTTATAGACGTATATTCAAGAATTCAAATTGAAGAGCTCATTAAAACCTTTGAACCGACAATGATTTTTGTCGAGCATGATTTCACCTTCAGCGAAAATATTGCCACACAGTTTATTGAGCTGTAGGAGTAAAGCAGAAATAATAATATAAACTGATTAAATTAATATCATATTTAAATTGTAGAAAAGCAATATTGGGTGTGATATACTGATTTTACTGTAATAACGGACGAATTTTAAGGAGGAGTATCTATGAAATCTATGCTGAAAACTATGCAAATGCCTAAAAATGAAATTCCTGATGACATATTGCCTTTGTTTGAACACATTATTCAAACGCATAAAAGAGAGGAATGTGAAGAAAAATTTTTAAAGGCGATGGAAGAACATCTCACCAAGGAGCAGCGCTTCCGTATATTCGCGCAAAACGGAAGCTGCAATGGCACCGGGTACGATAAAGAACGCAAAGCCTTCGCACTTGAACATGCTGACAAGCCTCTTTCCGAAAGACTTGAGCTGTTTAAAAAAACCTTTGGAAGAACCGGAGTTTTGAATGATGATAATACAATAACAGTCACTTTTGCATGCAACCATGGATACTACAAGCATGCCCCCAAAGGAATGTTCCAATTTCCGGATTCAATTGAAACATATTTTGAAAGATGTGCAGGCGGTCGTTTGTACGAATACCAAAAAGCATTGGGAATAAAGTTGAAGATTAAATCAGTTGATGTTTCTCCTCTCAGTGAAAACATCGTAAACCCCGTTGTGTTTACGTTTGAGATAGTAGAATAGTAAGCAATCTAAAGGGCAGAATTAATAACTTCATCCTTTTTTAATCATTTGAATATCTCAATTTTTATAAAAAATACGCATTAACACTTGACCGTTATAATATCAAGTGATAAAATATTGTTAATAAAAGGAACTGCCGAATAAACGGTCAGCTCCCAATGTCAGTAAAAATCAGCCGCTTAGTTGGGGAACTATTTTGGGCGGTTGATTTTTTTATACTCCAGTTTCCCTTTTATGTATAAAAAAACTATTTTAACTTGTCTTTAGACAAGGCAATAATTGATACTATCAGCGCTCCGAATGCGAATATACACATTAGAGCATCATAAGTTACCAAATTACCACCTCCCTTTTCAGGGAGCTAACCGCCTATCCGTCATGGCAATTCCTTTAACAAATTATACCATAATATTACATTTATTACAATTATTTTAAATCGATATACTACAAATCTTTACCTGAATGTCACAACGGTTACACCGTCGCCGCCCTCGTTGAAGTTTCCGAGTCTTGATTCTTTCACGTGCTTGTGTTTTTTCAGGAATTGGGTTACACCCTCTCTTAAAACACCTGTTCCCTTGCCGTGAATTACCTGGACTTCATTTAAGTTGGACATAAAGGCATCATCCAGATATTTGTCGAGTTCAAGCAGGGCTTCGTCTAAATTTAATCCTCTTAAATCAATGGTCGGATTGATGGAGGATGTTTTTAATTTTACCATTCGTGAGGTACTGGTTTTTTGTTTTTTCTCATCCTCTGATTTGATTTTTATTAAATCAGATTTTTTAACCTTTGTCTTGATTAAGCCTATTTGAACCATAATATTTTGAGAACCGTCAACCTCAGATATTATGTGACCCTTCTGATTTAAGCTCCTTACCAATACTGCATCACCGTTTGACAAAGGAGTTTCTTCGTCATAATTATCATCCTCAAAGATTTGGTCACTATATTGATTTTCTTCAAATTCCTTTGTTTTTTCGGTAAGGCTTTGTCTCAGCTCATTAACTCTTCGGACCTTATCTTTATCCAAATCCAGGCTCAGCTTTCTCAGCTCCTTAATGATTTCCGCAGTTTCCTTCTTAGCACTTTCCACTATTTTTCTCGCCTCATAGTTTGCTTCGTTAACTATTTTCTCACTTTTTTCAAGAGCTTTTCTTTCCTTGACAAGAAAGCTTGAGTGTTTTTTCTGGCTTTCCTCATTTAATCTGTCAATTTCCGTTTTCTTTGCTTCAATATATATGCGGTTTTCTTCTATCTGCTTCAAAGCATCTTCAAATTCAACCTTGTCAGTTTCAATAGTTCTTCTTGCTTTATCGATAATATCCTGATTTAATCCTAGCTTCCTTGAAATTTCGAACGCATTGGATTTCCCGGGAACACCTATTGAAAGCTTGTAGGTTGGACTCAATGTTGCAACATTAAATTCAACGCTTCCGTTGATTACACCCTCTGTCGTCAGTGCATAAAGCTTCAGCTCACTGTAATGGGTAGTTGCCGCTGTTACAATTTTCCTTTCATGCAGGGTATCAAGTATGGCAATAGCAAGAGCCGCTCCCTCTGTGGGGTCTGTTCCCGCTCCTAATTCGTCGAACAACACAAAGGATTTTTCATCGACTTCCTTCATTATTTTTACAATGTTGGTCATGTGAGATGAAAATGTACTTAAGCTTTGTTCAATGCTCTGCTCATCACCTATGTCAGCGTATACTGCACTGAAAATTGATATCTCCGTACCGTATTCGGCAGGCAGATGAAGTCCTGCCATACCCATGAGAGAAAACAATCCCAGAGTTTTTAATGAGACAGTCTTTCCTCCCGTATTTGGACCGGTTATGATCAGTGTGGTAAATTCATCACCAAGCCATGCATCTATGGGAACAACGACATTTTTATCTATTAAAGGATGTCTTCCTTTTTTTATACGTATATATCCTCTCTCATTCAGCTTGGGTTCAACAGCATTTATGCTGATGGCAAATTTTCCTTTTGCAAATATGAAATCAAGCTCCTTCAGTATATCCTGATTAGTCAGCATCTCATCTGCTACTTCACCGATCATTACACTTAATTCCAGAAGGATTCTTTCCACTTCTTTTTTTTCTGCCATTTTCAGATCAGATATTTCATTGGTCATTTCTACAATTGCTATGGGCTCAATAAACAGCGTAGAGCCTGTGGATGACTGATCATGTATAATTCCCTTCACCATGCTTCTGTATTCTTTGCGCACAGGAATAACGTATCTGTCATTCCTCATGGTAACAATATTTTCCTGCAGATACTTCTGGATTGTGGAGGAACCGACTATCTGGTTGATTTTATTTTTGATTGAATTTTGTTTTATCTGTATTTCTTTTCTTATACGCTTTAATTCGGGACTTGCATCATCCGCAACTTCCTCTTCATTTATAATAATGTTATATATTCTTTCTTCTATATCCTTATTTGTATAAATCCCATTACACAAATCTTCCAGTACTTCATAGCTTCCCTCTTCTTTGTTATTAAGAAGGACATAGTTTTTCACCAGCCTTGCAGCTCTTAAGGAATCGGCGCAGTTTAACAGACCTCTGAGAGATATGATACCTCCCACAGAGCCTCTTTTTACGTACTCCTTTACCTGAGTGAAGCCGCCTAAGGGTGGGGCACCCTTTTCTATAATTATAGAAACACCTTCTGCTGTTTGCTTCTGCTTGAATTTAACACCATCCAAATCTGATGATGTATCAAGCTTTCTGACCTCCTCTTTTCCCAAGGAAGTTTCGGCAAAATCCGCAAGCCTTTCTATAATCTTATCAAACTCCAAAACCGATTTTGATTTATTTTTCATAATTACCTCTATAGTATGTTCTTCAGATAGTGGCCTCTGGTATAGTTATTTTCCTTTAAGACATTCGGAACTCTGACACCATTTATTTCACAATACAATGCATCAATTATATCCTCTGCATCATCGAGCCACTTTGTATCAACCATGAAATAATCAATATGCTGATTTACAAAATCCTCCGTCTTACCCAAAAGAGACAGAGGTACACTGTTGTATATATGTGTCAGTCTGTTATCTCGTTCTATATTAAAATAAACACCCTTTCTGTCCTTTAAGGCATATTTGTTTCTATGCTCACAAGTGCTGCAATCCTGCAGATTTTTACATTTTTTAATTAAAGACATGGGACAGTTTTTCATAACCATCAGCTGCAAATATTCATGCGCTTTTATCTCTGTCTTTACAGAAGCATTTTTATTTATACTTTCCATATCTCTTATATTTGATTCTGCCGAAAATGTCACACTCACAGCTCCGTTTTCCTTTAAAAGCTCTGTTGAGAATGAATTTATCATGTTGAAAAATGCTCCGCAATGAATATTCAAGCTGCTGTTTTGTTTGAAAAAGTAGAGTGTTCCAACATTATTGACACATACGCCGTCAAATATTTCTTCGTATAATTTCATGTTTTTCTTGAATTCATTGTATTGTGCCACAGAAACTATATTTGGTATGAACAGATATTTTTCCTTGACTTCTGATTTTCTGACTAAATCCAGGTTCAGATTATGAGGCACATAAATTCTGTCAACCTTGCTTTTATCTATTAAGTCAAAGTCCTCGTCACTGTTTATTTTAACACTTATTTTTGACTTGTTAATTTTATTCGCTTCATCAAATTTAAAAACTTCATTACGGTTAAAATACACAGGTTGTCTGTTATAAACTATTGCTCTTTTTTCATAAAGCAATTCTGTTGCATCTCTTCGGAGTTGATTCAATGTGCTTTTTCTGATGAAGACATTGTCCTGATTTTCTATTGTTAAATCCTGAAGCTCATAAATTGTATTGCCAAGCTTGCCTAACTGTTCTCTGACAATTTCCTCCGTCACAGCATTTTTCAGGCTGCTTTCACATGGCTCTTCACTTTCGATTATCACTTCATTTTTACCGTCCGAAGCGAACAGTCTCGCTTTTTCTCCGATTTTCAATTCTATTTTAAAATTTAATGGATTTCTTCTGTATTCTGAAAACTCATGAGCTATATCATTATTTTCTTCTTCCATCTCACCGATGTTTTCTCCCTTGACTCCCGAACTGATTCGTGCAAACATCTCGTCATCCTTATCAGGCTTAAGGTATGAATTGGTATATCCTCTGCTGAAGGTTGACACAGCTCTTTCTCTTAAGCGATCCGTATCTGTATGGATACCATTGTAATAATCGTCAATTATCTGTCTGTAATATCTTACCACCTCGGATGTATATAAGGGACCCTTCATACGCCCTTCGATTTTAAATGCGGAAATGCCTGCATCAATCAACTCACGCACCGTATCTCCAGCCATAAAATCCTTTAAGCTGAGGAGGGGTATCTCATTAAATTCCTCTGACAATTCATCCTTTTCCTTGTCATAAAAGCTGTAGCTCAGACGGCATGGTTGTGCGCATTTACCTCTGTTGCCGCTTCTGCCTCCCAAAAAGCTTGACATGTAGCATTGCCCTGAATAGCACGTGCAAAGAGCACCATGTATAAAGGTCTCAAGATCTGTATCAGTATTTTTAACGGTTTCTCTCAATTGAGCCAGTGACATTTCTCTTGCCAGAATAACCTTTTGTACATTGTATTGTCCAAAGAATTTTACACCATATTCATCATAAACAGCTCCCTGAGTGCTTATGTTGACAGGCAACTGTGGTATATGCTTCTTTAACAGATATAAAAGACCCAAATCCTGGACAATTACCGCATCCACATCATTTTCATACAAAAATGCGGCATACTTTAATGCATCAAAGATTTCGGTATCCTTTAATACTATGTTTAAGGTAACATACACCCTTACATTTTTATTGTGAGCATATTTTATAACATGCTTCATTTGCTCATCATCGAAATTCTGAGAATTTTGTCTTGCGTTAAATAGCTTTCCTCCAAGGTAGACTGAATCCGCACCGCTGTTTACGGCAGCATAAAAGGATTCGATGCTTCCTGCAGGAGCTAACAGCTCTGTTTTTCTTATCATCTTTTCTCCTGTTTTTAAAAAGGAACGCATAAGCGTTCCGTCTATATGGATGTTTCCTTATCAAGAAGAGCAAGCAACTCCATATTATCTTTTTTAAGATTTGTTATTTCCAATTGATTCTGAAAGTTTTCTGCTTCTTTTCTGTTCAACTTTTCCTGAATTTCATTGATTGAATTCACGAGATTTTCTTTATCGTTGTTAAGCATCAGCAGCTCTTCCAGATATTTTTCTCTCTCATCGTTTATTGTGTCATATTTTTTCTTTAATTCATCGTTGCTGTACTTATAATCTGCTATAGTCTTGTCCTTACCATTAATTATGCTGTCTTTTTCATATATCTTATTCTGCAATGCATTTATCTTGTTATTGAGTGATTCAATATCACTTTGCTTAGATTCTATTATTAAATTTAATTTTTGATTTTCATCATTAACATTATATATTTTCTGGGATTTTTCATCACCGGTGCTTTTCAGATCCCTGATGGTTTTTTCAAGCTGAAGAATTGACTGCTCCTTTTCGTTAAGCTTCAGCTGAAGCTTGGAAATCCTTCCGTTCAGACTGCTTTTTGTATTGTTCATAAAGCTCAGCTCTTTTGTGAAATTTTCACGCTCCATTCTGAGCTCTTCGAGGGATTCCTCTAATTCTTCGTTTTTATTTTTCAATTCATTTATGAGCATTTCGCTTTTTAAAAGCTGCTGCTCCTGTTCATTTATTTTATCCTGAAGCTTGGAAATCTGACTGTTTAAATATTCTCTGTCATTGTCTCTTGCCAACAGCTTTTCTCTGTATCTTTCCTTTTCTGAAAGTGCTTCAGAGGATTTTTCCAACGTTTCTTCTTTTTCTCTTATTGCTGTTTCTTTTTCCTGCTTTAAGCTCTGTATTTCTTCACATATTTCCTTTTTATAATCATTGATCTCATTGTTAAGCTTGACGTATTTGTCAACTATTACGAATGAGGACAGAATTAATTTATCTATTTCATTAAATCTTTTATTAGAATTAGTAATTACATTAATTTGTTCGTTTATGATATTTTCTATGTTCTTAACATATTCCGGACTTTCATCAGTTCTTACGTTATATTTTTTATCACCGATTACAATTTCAATTTTATTCATATGCAAACCCCTTTATATTTTTCTTTTGACATTCTGAATAATTTATACTCAATTGCTAAACAAACGCTTATGCTATAGTGAAATAATCCCCGCCGCCTATGGAAGCGGGGATTTTAATTTAGTTATATTAATATTAATGTATAATGTGCTTAATTTCAATAGTAAATAATATTTTTTTAATTATTCAGGGGTATGTTAAATCACTATTTATTATGATAAATTTCGCATTGTCTTAAAAAAGCTTTGAAAATATCGGCATGTATAGGATACTTGTAATACATAACCTCCGGGTGCCACTGAATGCCTACCGCAAATGTCAATTCCTCAGATTCAATGGCTTCCACAATTCCATCCCTTGCAGAAGCAACAACCTTGTATCCTTTGGCAACCTCTTTTACACTTTGGTGATGATATGAATTAACCTTAAGCTCTTTCACCTTAAGTATTTCATACAGCTTGGAATCAGTACAAATATCTGCATTGTGATATTCATATGCCCCGAACGAACTGTAGCTGTGTTTGTTCACATCGTTAACCTGTGTGTTTACATCCTGGTACAGCTTCCCTCCGGCTGCCACATTCATAATCTGTGAGCCTCTGCATACTCCTAATATGGGTATGTCCTTTTCTGCAGCCTTGCCATAGAGCTTTATTTCGAACTCATCCCTGGCACAATCCAAAGTTCCGAGACCATTAACCGGATCTTCTCCATAGTACTGAGGATTAATATCATTACCTCCGGTAAAATAAATTCCGTCAACCATTTCCAGATACTTTTCGATAATTTCATCGTCGTTTGTGATCTGGAACATAAAAGGAATTCCTCCGTTGTCGGAAACCGCTCTTAAATTCCACTCGTTTAGCTTTTGGTAATAAAAACCGTCGCTGCATTCACTGTTTGTTGTTACTCCAATTACAGGCTTCATTGCCCCCTCCATTTGTTGTTTGTAATATTTTCAGCTATGCTTTGTGCATCCAATCCATTAGCCCTGAGAAGCTCCTCCACACTTCCCTGCTTTATAAAATCATCAGGAAGTGTTTTTAATAAAATCTCAACATCATCAGGAATAATGTTTTTTATTAAAGAAGCAACACCATACGAAGAGCTCTCATCTATGATGACAGCTTTTCCGGTTTTGCTTACTGACGTATTGATTAAACTTTCATCCAACGGTTTAATAAACCTGAGATTGATTATCTCTGCATCTATATTTTGTTTTTCCAATATTTCACTTACCTTGACTGCCGTTTCAACCATTCTGCCCGAACAGACAATTGTGATATCACGACCTTCCTTAACGACAACGCCCTTTCCTTTTTCTATGGGTGCGTTACTGTTACCGATGGTTAATTTTGAATTGCCTCTCGGATATCTCACAGCCACGGGACCGTCGTATTCATTTATTGCATATTCAAGCATGCTTTCAAATTCTGTGTAATCGGCAGGTGCCATCACAGTTAAATTTGGTATCTGACTTAAAAAAGTTTCATCAAAGACACCGTGATGAGTTTCTCCGTCATCTCCCACAAGCCCTGCCCTGTCAACGGCAAATACAACATGAAGCTTTTGAAGCACCACATCATGTATTATCTGATCGTATGCTCTTTGTAAGAACGACGAGTAGACCGCCACAACAGGAACCATCCCGTTCACCGCAAGTCCTGCAGCCATTGTAACAGTATGCTGCTCCGCAATACCTGCATCAAAAATCCTGTCCGGATACATCTTTGCAAATTCCTTTAATCCGGTACCATCTGTCATCGCCGCCGTTATAGCCACAACATTATTATTTTTTCCGGCTATTTCACACAATTTGCTGCCAAACACCTTTGAGTACGTAGGAAATTCTGATTTATTCAGGCTTTCTCCCGTCACAACATCAAAAGGAGACACTCCGTGATATTCATCAGGTCGCATTTCAGCATATTTGTACCCCTTGCCCTTTTTGGTTATCACGTGCATTATAAGCGGTCCCTCTATGTTTTTTGCCGCCTTGAAGGATTCCAAAAGCTCCTCCGTATTATGCCCGTCAATGGGTCCCATGTAAGTAAGTCCCAGCTCTTCAAACAGCATTCCCGGTATGAACATTTTTTTGATGCCGTCCTTGGTTCTCTTTAAAAATGATTTAATTGTTTTTCCCACCACGGGTATGTCATTCAACAGCTTTTCAATATCTCTTTTAGTTGACAGATATCCTGTGCTCGTTCTTAAAACACTGAGATAGTGAGACATTCCTCCCACGTTTGGAGATATGGACATTTCATTATCATTAAGTACAATTATAACCTTGGTGTTACTTCTGCCCAAATCATTCAGCGCTTCAAATGCCATGCCGCCCGTGAGAGCACCGTCACCTATTACAGCAACAACCTCGTATTTTTCTTTTTTCAGATCCCTTGCTCTTGCAACTCCCATTGCAGCAGAAATAGACGTGCTGCTGTGCCCCGTGTCAAATACGTCATAGCTGCTTTCACTTCTCTTGGGAAATCCGCTCAGCCCGTTATATTGTCTCAGGGTAGACATTTGTTCTTTTCTGCCCGTAATTATTTTATGAATATAGGACTGGTGACCTACGTCCCATATGATTTTATCATCAGGTGTATTAAACGAATAATGCAGCGCAACGGTAAGCTCAACCACTCCTAAATTAGAAGCCAGATGACCTCCCGTTTTTGAAACAGATTCTATTATGAATTGTCTTAATTCGCTGTTTAATACATTCAATTCTTCATTGCTTAATTCCCTTAAATCCTCCGGAAAATTAATACTATCCAATAGCTTCATTACTTCCTCACAAAATTAAATAATCGCATATACAACCGCATACGCACTCATAATTATATATTGCTTACATAAATATGTCAAAATGAATTATTTAAATAATTTTTATGAGGTTTCTTCAAAAAATATACTGTACATTTTCGATATAATATTGTATCATATTTATTGTATTTATATCAAATAGTGTAACACATTAAAAACTTAACGTGTTATTAACCTTGTTGTTTTAAATAATTAATAATAGGGTAAACTTAAAACAATATAAATGAGAATAAAAAATATTTGGAGGATGATTATGAGCAAAAAGTGGGTTTATTTGTTTAAAGAAGGTAATGCTTCTCAAAAATATCTGTTGGGCGGAAAAGGTGCTAACCTTTGTGAAATGACCAATATAGGTCTTCCTGTACCTCCCGGTCTCACAGTTACTACTGAGGCATGTACTGAATTTTATGAGCAAGGAAAAAAATTGTCAGATGAAATAATTGATCAGATTAAAACCAACCTATCAGTTCTTGAAGAACAAACAGGCAAAAAATTTGGTGATGTAAACAATCCTTTGTTGGTATCAGTTCGTTCAGGAGCTGCTTTTTCAATGCCGGGCATGATGGATACAATATTGAATCTCGGACTTAATGATAACACAGTTGAAGGAATGGCAATCAAGACCGGCAACAAAAGATTTGCATATGACAGTTACAGAAGATTCATCCAAATGTTTGGTGATGTAGTTTTAGAAATACCTAAAGTAAATTTTGATAATGCCCTCGAAACCACAAAAGAAACAAAGGGATATAAGTTTGATACAGAGCTTACATCAGACGACTTAATAAACTTGGTTGGTGAATTCAAAGCAATATATAAGGAAGAAACAAGGACAGATTTCCCTCAGGAACCTGAAAAACAGCTTTTGATGGCTGTGGAAGCAGTATTCAGATCATGGAATAATCAAAGAGCAATTACATACAGAAATCTGTATGATATACCACACAACTTAGGAACAGCGGTAAATGTACAGTCAATGGTTTTCGGCAACATGGGAGATACTTCAGGTACAGGCGTTGCATTTACAAGAAATCCATCCACCGGAGAAAAGAAAGTATTCGGAGAATTCCTGATTAATGCTCAGGGCGAGGACGTTGTTGCAGGTATAAGAACTCCGTTGTCAATAGATAAATTAAATGAAGTTATGCCTGAAATATACAAGCAATTCATAGAAGCTGCTCATACTCTTGAACAACACTATAAGGATATGCAGGACATAGAATTTACAATAGAAGAAGGCAAGCTGTACTTCCTTCAGACACGTAACGGAAAAAGAACCGCAGATGCAGCATTGAGAGCTGCCGTTGAAATGGTTGGAGAAGAACTTATAACCAAAAAGGAAGCAGTTATGAGAGTTGATCCAAAATCTCTGGATCAGTTGCTGCATCCTAAATTTGACCAGGCGGACCTTGAAAAATCAGTTCCTATAGCAAAAGGACTTCCTGCATCACCCGGAGCTGCTACGGGAAAAATTTACTTTACTGCAGATGAAGCAGTTTCGGCTGTTCAAAAAGGCGAAAATGTAATTTTAGTAAGAAAAGAAACCTCTCCTGAAGATATCGAAGGCATGAATATGGCTAAGGGTATCCTTACTTCAAGAGGCGGTATGACATCACATGCAGCGGTTGTGGCAAGAGGAATGGGTAAATGCTGTGTTGCAGGATGTGAATCAATCAACGTTAACGAAGCAAATAAAATAATGACCGTAAACGGTGAATCATATACAGAAGGCGACTATATTTCACTGGACGGAAGCACAGGAAGCGTATATAAAGGTAAAATAAAGACTGTTGAAGCAAACATATCAGGAAACTTCAGCAAACTGATGGAATGGGCTGACGAATTCAGAGTACTTGGCATCAGAACAAATGCAGATACTCCGAAGGATTCTGAAGTGGCTGTTAAATTCGGTGCCGAAGGTATAGGCTTGTGCAGGACTGAGCACATGTTCTTCGAAGAAAGCCGTATATTCTCAGTACGTAAAATGATAATTTCCGATTCCGTTGCTCAAAGAGAAAAAGCTCTGGCAGAAATATTGCCTATGCAGAAAAATGACTTCAAGGGAATTTTCAAGGTTATGGGAATTCGTCCCGTTACTATAAGATTATTGGACCCACCTTTACATGAATTCATACCTCATGATGAAGAAGATATAATCGAACTTGCCAAGGACATGAATGTCGAGGTTAACAAGCTTAAGGATACAATTAACAGCTTGCAGGAATTCAACCCTATGCTTGGACACAGAGGCTGCCGTCTTGCAATATCTTATCCGGAAATAGCAAGAATGCAGACAAAGGCAATAATTGAAGCAGCCATAGAGGTTTCTAGAGAAGAAAATATCAATATAGTACCGGAAATAATGGTTCCTCTTGTTGGTAAAAAAGAAGAATTGAGCATATTGAGAAAATTAATAATCAAAGTTGCGGAAGAAACCAAAAAGGAATTCAGTTCCGACCTTCAATACCTTGTGGGAACAATGATAGAAATACCGAGAGCATGTGTTACGGCTGATGAAGTTGCGGAATATGCAGACTTCTTCTCATTCGGTACTAACGACTTAACACAAATGACATT
>JAFACY010000305.1 GCA_023425285.1 Bacillota bacterium | reverse complement strand
TGGAAGAGTCGCAGCTGATATATGAAGACTGATAACACCATAATCTGATATGATAATTTTGAGTCGGGAATTGAACGGAAATATAATAAAGGGGTGATACTATGGCAAAAAGGCTATTGATGACATTCAAGACCTTGGACGGAGCAACAACTTCATTGACCGTCGATAAACCGAGAGACGGTTTGACGGAAGCCGAGGTAAGAGCAGTTATGGACAATATAATTTCTAAGAATATATTTGAAACAAAAAAAGGTGACTTGGTTGAAATAAAATCAGCCGAAATAATATCCACAAACGAAGAAATTTTAATATAGATTTTTAACACAATGTGGTATAATAATAAGCAGGGCGGGACATCGCCCTGCTTATTATACATAGCGAACAACAGTAAATGAACAATTAGAACAGGAGGATTCTATGATAAATAAAGAAGAAATTATAAACAGCAGCAAAAATTTAAGGGACATAGCTCAATTAAAGGAAGTTTTATGGCTCAATCCAAAAAAAGTGCAGTATGAAGAAGCTGCAAAGACTATACATATTGATACAGACTTGATAGATGATGCAGAAAGACGTCTGGATAAATTTGCCCCTCTTATAGAAATTCTCTTTCCCGAAACAAAACAATCACATGGTATCATAGAGTCACCGATACAAGAAATAGATAATATGAAACAGGAACTTATATCATCCTACAACACTGAAATCTCGGGGAAACTGCTTTTGAAGATGGACAGTCATCTTGCCATAGCAGGCTCTGTTAAGGCAAGGGGAGGTATATATGAGGTTCTCAAATATGCGGAAGATCTTGCTTTGAAAAACAACATACTGAAGGAAGCTGACGATTATTCAGTCATGGCGGAAAAAAGATTCAGGGATTTTTTTGGTCAGCATAAAATTCAGGTTGGTTCAACAGGCAACTTAGGTCTCAGCATAGGCATCACCTCAGCAACATTGGGTTTTAACGTAATAGTACATATGTCATCAGATGCAAAGCAGTGGAAAAAGGATCTGCTCAGATCCAAGGGTGCACAGGTCGTTGAATATGACGGAGATTTTTCCAAGGCAGTTGAAGAAGGAAGAAAGATGTCAGACCAGGACCCTATGAGCTATTTTGTGGATGACGAAAATTCAATGAACTTGTTTTTAGGCTATGCGGTTGCCGCAAGAAGGCTGAAAAAGCAGCTGGAGGATATGAACATCACCGTGAATAAGGATAACCCGTTGTTTGTTTATCTCCCATGCGGAGTGGGAGGAGCTCCGGGAGGCATAACCTATGGTCTCAAATCAATTTATAAGGATGATGTACACTGCTTCTTTGTGGAGCCCACTCATGCACCTTCCATGCTCATAGGTATGGCAACGGGACTTCACAACGATATAAGCGTCCAGGACCTGGGCATAGACGGAAAAACTCATGCAGACGGACTGGCTGTGGGAAGACCGTCCAAGCTTGTTGGAAAGATGATGGATTATCTGTTGGGAGGAGTTTTCACCATAGAGGATTACAAGCTGTATGACAATATGAGAATGCTTCATAATTCTGAGCACATAGACATTGAACCATCAGCTTGTGCCGGCTTTGAGGGAGTGATAAAAATGGAAAGCTCCGAAGCAGGAAGGGAATATATCAGTAAACAACAACTGACAGATAAAATGAAAAATGCAACACACATAAGCTGGGCAACCGGAGGAAGTCTCGTACCGGAAGAAATTAATAAAGATTTCCTGAACACTTATCTTAAATAAATCTCAGGTTTTGAAGTATTGATGATAAAGCGTTACAAAAAAATATTGATAATAAAACAATATTTTGCTAACATAAAAAATAACGAATAAAAGTGCAGACAGAAAGAACCGTCCCCTCTGTCTGTTGCGAGGAGGAGCCATGAAAGCAAATTTAAACCCTGCAAAGGGTATGAGAGACATAACTCCGCAGGAAAAGGAAGTAAGAGATTATGTTGAAGGAGTTATAATCGATACATACAAGCAAAACGGATTCGTACTTATAGAAACTCCTGTAGTGGAGAATATTGAAAATCTTGTGGGAAGTAAAGGTGGAGAAAATCTTAAATTAATATTTAAAATATTAAAAAGAGGAGATAAGCTTGACTTTTCGAAGGAAAGACTGACAGAGGATGATTTAGCTGACCTGGGTCTCAGATATGACCTGACTGTTCCTCTCAGTCGTTTCTATTGCAACAACAAGGCGAGCCTGCCGTCAGTTTTTAAAGCATTGCAGGTGGGTAATGTATTCAGAGCAGAAAGAGCACAAAAGGGAAGATACAGAAGCTTCAAGCAATGCGACATAGATATAATAGGTGACAGCACGAACAAATCAGAGCTTGAGCTTATTGCTACAACCGCAAAGGCGTTGACTGCACTGGGCGTAGACAATTTTATGGTGAGATTCAATGACAGAAGGATATTGAAAGCCGTAATAATAGACTGTGGATTCAGTGAAGAGGAATTTGACAATGTGTGTATAATCGTCGACAAGCTGGACAAAATCGGTTTGTCCGGAGTGGAGAAGGAATTGAAGGCGAAGAACTACGGGTCAGGCTCCACAAACAAGCTGATTGAAGCACTGGAAAGTATAAATAAAGAAAAAACAGCTTGTCTGAAAAGCTACGGTGTGCCTGAAGACGTCGTAAACGAAGTGGAAGAAATAATTAATCTGTCAAGAGAATATGCACAGGGTAAGTATGATATTGAATATGATTTTACATTAATAAGAGGCATGGGATACTATACCGGTTCAATATTTGAAATTGCATATAAGGATCTTGGTTATTCCATAGCAGGCGGAGGCAGATACGATGAAATGGTGGGTAACTTCATAGGTGAAAGAATCCCGGCAGTTGGTTTCTCAATCGGATTTGAAAGATTGGTAAATGAGCTGATGGAAGAAAAATTCAGGGTACCTAACCAGGAAAAATTAGTACTGTTGTTTGAATCATCCGACAATTATGTGAATGTGATGAGAAAGGCTGATGAATTAAGAAATGAAGGATACTCTGTATCCGTTTACGAAAAAGCCAAAAAGCTTGGCAAGCAGCTTAACCAGTTTGCAGAGTACGGATTTAATAAATTTGCTGTTTACAGCAAGGAAGAAATGGAAGTAAAAGAATTGTCATAGATAATAAAGAGAGATTTTTCAATATGTTCAGGATAACAAATAATTTGTCATTCCGAGCGATAGCGAGGAATCTCTCTTTTTGTGTTTTTAATTGTTTGTATCAAATGCATCCTTTTTAATAAATCTTGATAATATTAAGGTTATAAATATTGCGGAAATAAAACGTGCACCTAACAGTGCCGCTATGTTTGCACCTACGCTTGCAAAAATCATTGAATCTTCAAACACTGCGTGGCAAACTGATAAAAACATTGTAACCAGAAATACACTTCTTTTATCAAGATCGTAATCCTTGACACTTTGTATAATTGCACCTGCACCTATGGTCAGACCGAATGCCATTCCGAACAGCAGAGACACACCTGATTTTTCGCTTATGGTGAAAAAGTTGGAAATCGGCCTTATTGCTCTTGACAGCTTATCAATCAGTTTCGTATCCTTGAATATTTCAATTACAACCATTATTGGTATTAAAACCTTTGCTATATTCCATATAAATGAAATTAAATTTAAAATTAACTCTGTTATAATGTCCATACATCACCCGAAAATCCTGTAAAATAAAAATCCCATCAACGTTGAAAAAAACAAGCGTACTGAAATGCTTGCAATTGTACTGACACCCAATTTTTTAACGACCGCACTTTCCGTTATCAGGCTGTGTGCAATAGCACACATGATAGCAATTGTTGTTATTTGAAATCCGCTGAGATCTAGTGCCGCCAATCCTCCCAATGCCGCATATTGTCCTGAAAAATAACTCAATATCAATATCAGGGAAGCTTCACCGGGCAGTCCGAATATTGACATAATTGGTTCAAATACCTTGGCTATTACACTGAGAAATCCAGTCAATGCTAAGATTTGTACACCGGCATATACCGGAACCAATATTTTCAACAATTCCAGAAGGGTTGTAATGCCGTTGGTCAGCCCCCTCTTAAATGTATCCATTGTAATCATTTGCATCCTCCTCGTCATACCCCTCGTTGCATAGCTTCGGGGAGATATCATAATATAGTTATAACATAATTGCTTTTTATTAACAATGTATTTTTATCCTATTCATTTGACAGCATATTCAAGGTTTGGTAAAATTGTAAATGATGCAATAAATCAAGAGAAAAAAAGGAGAAATTTATGAACCTTAAAAAAATATTTGCTGCTGCAATTTCACTGTTGATTTTATCAATGAGCTTTGCATTTGCAGAAGAAAATTCAACAGTTTTAAGTCAATATTCCTCAGGCTACAACAAATATATCAACAATCCTTACGGGTATGAAATTATTCTTCTGGATTCCCTTGTACTGAATGAGGATATTATAAGTGTAAAAAGCAGATTTGAATCAGAAAATGTTGTGGTTGATATTTTGTATGATAATTTTGAAAACTCATTAGATAATATTAACACATATATAAACTACGGAAATAAGGGGATATTAAAAAATCCTGATTTTGTTGTAACGAGAGAATATGATCATAATTTTAAAGGAACCAACGGTCACATTACGCTGTTCGAAAGAAGGAAGCTGAAGGGTGAAGAGCCTGACCGCAACTATTATGCCATGATTGCATTTCCGAGAAATAACAAGGAAGTTGTGACGGTGTTTATTAAATCGGCACATCCGGTGTATATAGATTATATTATGCCAAGCTTTAAGTTAACAGGCAAAACGGGAACCATGAAGGATGATGCTGTTTTCAAGCCTGTGCAGAAAAGCTTTGATGAAAAAACACAGGAGTTTTTTGACGAGTATTTTATCAATAACGAAAAAATAGATTTCGGTATATTTGAACCAACCTATCCGACATATGACTACAGGCTTAAACAGCTTGAGCAGATGTTCGATTACGAGTTTCCTGTTGTACTTTTGTACAATTCGTTTGTTCGTCCGTTCAAAACGGATTACATGAATTTAGCAAAGGAGCAGGGTAAGGTTGTTGAGTATGGTTTATATACCACAGACATGGTTGACGGAAGAGAAGTGGATATAACCCTTGATATAATCGAAGGTAAGTATGATGATTATTTAGATAATCTGGCACGAAGCTTCAACGAATATGACTATCCTGTATTGTTCAGACTAAACAATGAGATGAACGGAGAATGGGTTTGGTATTCGGCGCACTTAGTAGGAAAGGATACGGATTTGTTTACAGAATGCTGGAAATACATCTATGACAAATTTAAGGAGCACGGAGTAGACAACCTGATTTTTGTATGGAACCCGAATGAAAAAGCGTTTCCGGGTTATGCATACAACCATTATCTGAATTATTACCCGGGTGATGAATATGTGGACATAGTAGGTATTACATCATACAACACAGGCAACTATTACAAAGGAGAAACCTGGAGAAGCTTCGCTGAGGCATATGATCATTTTTACTATGACTATGTTGAGCATTTTGAACACCCCATGATGATAACCGAATTTTCGTGTGCTTCATTGGGAGGAAATAAAAGCGAGTGGCTGGAGGATATGTTCAACAGAATTACCGGGTATGACAGAATTAAGCTTGCAGTTTTATGGAACGGTCAGGATTACGATATGACGAAGCCTGAAATGACGGTATCAAGAAATTATCGTATAGATCAGGAGCAGGACGTAATAGATGCAGTCCGCAGAGGTCTTGAAAGATTAAAATAGGAGAAAATTATGAACATTTTAGTTTGTGACGATGACAAGGAAATAGTTGATGCGATAGAAATATATTTGAAAAATGAAGGTTATAATATTTTAAAGTGCTATTCCGGTCTGGAAGCCATAGAGAAGGTTAAATACGATGAAGTGCATTTAATTATTATGGACATAATGATGCCGGAAATGGACGGCATAAGAGCTACATCAAAAATCAGGGAAATAAAAAATATTCCCGTAATTATGCTGTCTGCCAAATCAGAAGAAACGGATATTGTGTTCGGACTTAATATGGGTGCTGACGATTATATCACCAAACCTTTTAATCCCTTGGAGCTGCTGGCGAGAGTAAAATCGCAGCTGCGAAGATACACTACATTGGGCGGAGCAGGTGAAATAGAAAGAAGCAACTGCTATAAAACAGGAAATCTTTTCATGGATGATGAAAGAAAAATAGTCACTGTGGACGGAGATGCGGTGAAGATGACTCCTGTTGAATACAAAATACTTTTGTTGCTGACAAAAAACAAAGGCAAGGTATTTTCCATAGATGAAATTTATCAGGAGGTGTGGAACGAGCCTTCTTTTAATCCTGAGAATACTGTGGCAGTTCATATCAGAAGGATACGAGAAAAAATAGAAATAGACCCGAAAAATCCAAGATACCTGAAGGTGGTGTGGGGTGTTGGTTACAAAGTGGAAGATTTATAAAAAGAAGATAATCACAAAAGCTACTGCTTTTATATTACTGCTGATATGTGTTGTTATAGGTGTGTCTTCCGGTTTGAATATTTATCTTAATGTGGAGAATTACGAAAGTATATCGGAATAATATTATCTGGAAAGCAATACGTTAAGCAACGAGCTTCGTTATGCTGCCAATATGCTGGAGCATGTTCTGAGCGTGTATAAAAGTGAAGAATATATACTTTCTGGAGGAACGGTTGAGGATCTGGAAATAGAGGACAGCTGGCAGCTTACCAATCTTTACAACAACTTTATTTCCGAAATGGGATATGAAAATAATCAGCAATCGAGAGAGCTTTTCAGGATTGAAAGAAGCAAGGAAATAGAGCAGGTAAAAGAACTTATTTTGAACTCTGACCTGACAGCCTACCATAAGGTTATAGACAACCTCAATAACCCTAAAGGATTGATTTACTATGCTTCTGACGGCAAAAACGAAGTAACAAATACATTGCGTCCTGACAAGGACTATTACAAGCAGTTCAATGTGTATATTTTAGTGGATAATAAATCAGTGGAGATAGTTCCGAACAACGGATACGGGAATTCTCCCTCAGCTCTGACGGATACATTTGAGAAACTGGAAGGCAAAAGGGATAGGGTCTCCATATATGCAGGCCTGACGGATGAAGGACTGCTTCTCAGAGTGAACAAATGGAATCTGGACAGACAAACATTGATAGGAAATACAACAATCATAGCATTATGTTTGTGTGTAGTCTTAATTTGCTTTATATATCTTTCTTCGGTTACAGGCAGGACCGTTAACAACGATGAAATTAACCTGTATAAAGTAGATGAATTACCCACAGACTTAAATTTAATACTCATGGCCGGTCTGTCTGCATTTGTATACCTTAACTTTAAAAGTGTGCTGGATCTGATGTATGTGAATATAAACTTGTTCAGATTTGCAATGACATCATCGGTGCTGATATTCGTAACGATATTGCTGACTTTGATTCTTTCTGTTGTAAGAAGAATAAAAACCAAGACGGTCATAAAGCATTCACTGATATATTTTATATCTGAGTCTTTGCTAAAGATCATAATGCAAATCGTTGCAGGCGGTCCGTTGATGTTAAAATCCATAGGTGCAACAATGCTTTTGATTGTAATATCAGCATACGGCATGAACAAGCCACCCATGCTGATAATCATCACCTTAGCTGCAGTCTACTACGTATATATAAAGGTTAAAAAATTTGAAATCATACAGGCCGGATTAAAGGTTGCTAAAAATGGTGATTATGACAATAAAATAATTGTGGAAGGAACAGGCGAGTTTACGCAGCTTGCAGAAGATATAAACGAAATGAGCAGCGGCTTGAAAACTGCAGTCCAGAATGAGGTAAAAAGTGAGAAGCTGAAAACCGAACTGATAACAAATGTTTCTCACGATATCAAAACTCCGCTTACATCAATAATGTCATATATTGATTTGTTAAAGAGAGAGGGTCTTGGTTCGGATAATGCCCCAAAGTATCTGGAGGTTTTAGACAGAAAATCGAAAAGGCTGAAAACACTCACAGAGGATTTGTTCGAGGCTGCAAAGGCAACAAGCGGAAGTATTGAGCCTAAATTTGCGAAGGTTAATATAAATGCACTGGTTTCACAAATCTTAGGAGAATTAGATGAAAAAATCAATGAATCAGAATTAATTTTCAAGGTTGACGCAGCCAATAAAAAGGTATATGCCTGGGCAGACGGAAGACTGCTAAGCAGAGTCATGGAAAATCTGCTGTCCAATATTTTCAAATATGCCATCAAAGGCTCAAGAGTTTATATAAATATTACAGAAACACAAAAAGAAGCAAGAGTCAGCTTTAAAAATGTTTCCGCTTATGAACTAAACATACCCGCAGAGGAATTGATGGAAAGATTCAAAAGAGGAGATGAATCAAGAAGCTCCGAAGGAAGCGGTTTAGGTCTGGCAATAGCACG
>JAFACY010000298.1 GCA_023425285.1 Bacillota bacterium | reverse complement strand
TTGTTTTACAAAGAGGAAAAAAACTCAGAAACGGAGACATTGTTAAATTTAACAATGAAGAATATATCATTTCAACAGAGGAAAAATGATAGTCAAAAATATAAAAATAAAAAATTACAGAAATTTTAAAGAAGCAACAATTGAATTGAATGATTCCTTAAATATATTTGTCGGAGACAATGGTCAGGGTAAAACAAATTTAATGGAATCTGTTTATCTTGCTTCAATAGGCAGGACGTTCCGATTGAACAGTGAAAATGAGCTTATAAATTTTTGTGAAAATAAAAGCATTATAGAAATATTGTTAAACAGAAATAACTATGACACTAAAATTGAATTGCTTCTTGAAAAAAACAAGAGGAAGACAGTATCAATAAACGGTGTTAAGTTAGATAAGACATCTGAAATGATAGGGATTTTAAACAATGTTATTTTTACTCCCGATGATATGAAAATTATTAAAGGGGGTCCCGTTGAAAGACGTAAGCTTATGAATATTTCATTGTCTCAGATAAAACCAAAATATAAATATCTTCTCAGTAATTACAAGAAAATTTGTGCTGAAAGAAATATGATTTTAAAAAACTACTGTACAAAGTCTGATAATAAAGATATTATTAATATTTGGAATGATTATCTGATTAACATAGGTACCGAAATAATATTTTACAGAAATGATTACATAAATAAATTAAAAAAATATGCTGTAGATATTTATGAAGACATTTCCGGAAAAAAAGAAAGCTTTGATATAAATTATCACTGCAATGCAGCCGATGTAAGTAATATTGATAAAAATGAAACAAAAAAATATTTCAATGAAAAAATAAAATCCAATTTAAACAATGAAATTCAATACAAGACTACATTATACGGTCCTCATAAGGACGACATAATATTTAAAATAAACAATAAAGAAAGTAAATATTTCGGATCACAGGGTCAGCAAAGATCAGCCGTACTGGCAATAAAGCTTGCAGAAATTGAAATAATAAAAGAAGAAACAGGTGAATATCCCATATTGCTTTTGGATGATGTATTGTCAGAGCTTGACAATAAGAGAAAGGGTTATCTTATAAAATATATCCAGGGTATTCAGACTGTTATTACTACAACGGATGACCATGATTTAAATATATTGACAAAGGATTACAATAAGAAAAAGTTTTTTATAAACGAAGGAAAAATAGGCAACATTACAAATTAGAGGAGAAATAAATGGCGGATAATAAAAATAATCATTATGGTGCTGAACAGATACAGGTTCTGGAAGGTCTGGAGCCTGTAAGAAAAAGACCCGGTATGTATATCGGTTCTACAGGAGAAAGAGGATTGCACCAATTAGTTTATGAGGTTGTGGACAACAGTATAGATGAGGCGTTGGCCGGCTACTGTGACACAATCAATGTTACGATTAATGAAGATAATTCTATAGAGGTTGTAGATAACGGCAGGGGAATTCCTATAGAAAAAAATAATAAAACCGGCAAATCTACATTGGAAACAGTATTGACCGTCCTACATGCAGGAGGAAAATTCAATAATGATGCTTATAAGGTATCGGGAGGACTTCACGGAGTAGGTGTTTCGTGTGTTAATGCTTTATCTGATTTTTTAACGGCAAAGGTTAACTGGAACGGTAAGACCTACAAGCAGTCATTTGAAAGAGGAGTTGCAAAAACAGAGGTTGAATATGTAGGAGAAACAAAACACAGCGGTACAACCATAACATTTTTACCTGATTCAACTATATTTGAAAATATTGATTTTAATTATACAATATTGAAACATCGTATGAGAGAGCTTGCTTTTTTAAATAAGGGCATAAAAATAACTCTTGAAGACAAAAGAAACAATATTAAGGACGAGTTTCATTTTGAGGGTGGAATAAAGCAATTTGTTGAATATTTAAACAGTAAGAAGGATACCCTTCACGGTGATATCGTGTATATTGAAGGTAAAAAAGAAAAGGTAATAGTTGAATTATCATTGCAGTATACTGATTCCTACAATGAAAATATTTTTTCCTTCGTAAATAATATTAACACAATAGAGGGAGGCAGCCATTTAGTAGGATTTAAAACTGCACTTACCCGCGTTATTAATGATTATGCCAAGAAATGCAATCTTTTAAAAGAAAATGATGTCCAGATAACGGGAGAAGATATAAGAGAAGGTATAACCGCAATTTTATCTATAAAAATACCTAATCCCCAGTTTGAGGGTCAGACGAAGACTAAATTAGGCAATAGTGAAGTAAGGGGTATTGTAGACAATATTACGGGAGAAGCATTAAGTAATTATTGTGAAGAAAACCCGAAAACAGCAAAGCTGATAGTAGAAAAATCCCTGAGATCTGCAAGAGCGAGAGAGGCCGCGAGAAAGGCAAGAGATTTAGCCAGAAGAAAAGGTGCTTTGGATAGCATGGCTCTACCGGGAAAATTAGCTGACTGCTCTGAAAAGGACCCTAAGCTTTGTGAAATATGCATAGTTGAGGGTAACTCTGCGGGAGGTTCGGCTAAGGAAGGCAGAGACAGAAAGTTTCAGGCCATTCTTCCGTTGAGAGGAAAAATATTAAACGTTGAGAAATCAAGAATTGATAAAATATTAAATTCTGAAGAAATAAAAAATATGATTACAGCATTCGGCACAGGTATAGGAGAAGATTTTGACATATCAAGACTGAGATATGATAAAATCATAATAATGACGGATGCCGACGTTGACGGTGCTCATATAAGGACACTACTGCTGACATTCTTTTACAGATACATGAAGGATTTGATTACGGGCGGTCATGTTTATGCTGCTCAACCTCCTTTGTATAGAGTAAAAAAAGGTAAATTTGAGCAATATGTATACAGTGATCCGGAATTGAACAAGGTTTTGGAAGAGATAGGAAGAGACAACAAGGTTGAAATTCAAAGATACAAAGGTCTAGGTGAGATGGATCCTGAGCAGTTGTGGGAAACAACCATGAATCCCGAAACAAGAATTCTTTTAAGAATAAATGAAGATGATGCCATGTCTGCAGATGAAACATTCAATATGCTCATGGGAGACAAGGTTGCTCCGCGAAGAGAATTTATTGAAGAAAATGCAAGATATGTTAAGAATTTAGATATATAGACGAGGTTATAAATGAGCGAAAATGAAAACAAAAGTCAAATTATAGATACTAATATAACCGATGAAATGAGAAAATCCTATTTGGATTATGCTATGACGGTTATAGTATCAAGAGCGCTGCCGGATGTAAGAGACGGCTTGAAGCCTGTTCACAGAAGAATTCTTTATTCGGCAAACGAGCTTGGATTAACTCCGGATAAGCCACATAAAAAAAGTGCGCGTATTGTCGGAGACGTTTTAGGTAAGTACCATCCTCACGGAGATACTGCTGTGTATGATGCAATGGTAAGATTGGCCCAAAGCTTTTCAATGAGATATCAGTTGATTGACGGCCACGGAAACTTCGGTTCGGTGGACGGTGACCAGGCGGCGGCAATGCGTTATACGGAAGCTCGTATGTCTAAAATGACGATGGAGCTTTTAAGAGATTTCAATAAGGACACTGTAGATTTCAGACCTAATTTTGATGAAACCTTAAAGGAACCTGTTGTACTTCCGGCCCGTTTTCCGAATTTACTTGTTAACGGTTCACAGGGTATTGCTGTTGGTATGGCAAGTTCTATTCCTCCTCACAACATAGGAGAAGTAATAAACGGTGTAATTGCATATATAGAAGATCCTGAAATTGACGTTTTAGGATTGATGAAATATATAAAGGGACCTGATTTCCCCACAGGTGCAATAATTGAAGGAAAAGATAATATAAAAAATGCTTACCTTACGGGCAGAGGCTTCGTAAAGGTTAAGTCAAAAGTTGAAATAGAAGAAATGAAAAACAACAGAAGCAGAATAATTGTTTCTGAAATCCCTTATGCGGTAAATAAGGCAAGGGTTATTGAAAAAATTGCCGAGCTGGTTAAGGATAAAAAATTAGACGGAATTTCTGACTTAAGAGATGAAAGTGACAGAACAGGTATGAGGATTGTTATTGAAATCAAAAGAGATTACAATCCTAATATTGTACTTAACAATTTGTACAAACATACTCAATTACAGGATAATTTCAGTATTATCATGATTGCTTTGGTTAATAATGAGCCGAAGGTTTTAAACCTGAAGGATATGATTCATTATTATGTGGAGCATCAAAGAGAAATCATAGTAAGAAGAACTCAGTATGATTTAAACAAAGCTGAAGCGAGAGCTCACATAGTTGAAGGCTTGAGAATTGCCATAGACAATATTGATGAGGTCATCAGGATAATCAGAGCTTCCTATGACGATGCTGAACTGAAATTGATGGAAAGATTCAATTTATCCGAAATTCAGGCGAGAGCAATCGTAGATATGAGATTGAGACGTTTGCAGGGTCTGGAAAGAGAAAAATTAGATGCAGAATATGAAGAATTAATCAGAATGATAAATAAATATAAGGAAATACTTGCTAATCAACACCTGGTTGATCAGATAGTGAAAGATGAATTAAAGGATATAAAAAATAACTTCTATGACGAACGAAGGACTGAAATAATAGCAGACGAAGGAGAAATCGGAGTAGAGGATTTAATTGAAGAGGAAAATGTTGCAATTACTCTTACAAACTTCGGATACATCAAGAGACTGCCGGAGGATACCTACAAGGCTCAGAACAGAGGCGGAAAGGGTATAACGGCTCTTACCACAAGAGAAGAGGATTTTGTAAAGGATTTATTCATAACCTCAACTCATGATTATTTGCTGTTCATGACAAATAAGGGTAAAATGTACAGAATTAAAGCTTATGAAGTTCCGGAAGCAAGACGTCAGGCAAAAGGTACGGCAGCTATTAACCTGATAGGAATTGATACCAATGAGCAAATCAGGGCAATAATCCCTATCAGAGATTTCAATGATGAGGAATTCCTGATATTTGCAACGAAGAAGGGTATTATCAAGAAAACTAAGCTCAATGAATTTGATACCTCAAGAAAGACCGGTCTCGTTGCAATCAAAATAGCTGATGATGATGAGCTCATCAGTGTAAACAAGACTGACGGAACCAAGGACATCTTCATAGTTACAAAGTATGGCAAGGGAATAAGATTCAGCGAAAATGATGTGAGAGACATGGGAAGAAACACAATGGGTGTAAAGGCCATAACAACATCAGATGAAGATGAGCTTGTTTCAATGAGCATAATTAGCGAAGGTGAAGAAAATAAATATATTTTGACAATAACAGAAAATGGTTATGGAAAAATAACAGTTTCATCTGAATACAGATGCCAGAACAGAGGCGGAAAAGGTATGAAGGCTCACAACATTAATGAAAAGACGGGACCTATTGTCGGTTCATTGATAGTTGAAAAGGATGACGACATAATGCTTTTAAGTATCAACGGCACAATAATCAGAATGCACGCAAAAGGCATTTCAATAATGGGTAGAGATACTCAGGGAGTCATTGCAATGAGATTGAATAATGACGATAAGGTTGCTTCAATTGCAAAAATTTATTCAGAGGAAGATTTAGAAATTGAAGAAGAATAGTGGAGGTAATTATGTCTTTAGAAATCAGGTACGATGTAAATTCAGATAACACATTAGAAATACAGCCAATAGGAGAAGTGGATATATACACTTCTCCGGCTCTTAAAAACAAAATTTATGAATTGATTGATGAAAAAAAATCAGACATTTTAATTGACGGAAGCAGCTTGGACTACATTGATTCAACCGGGCTTGGTGTTTTGATGGGAATTTATAAAAAGCTCAAGGAAAATAATCTGAATATCAAAATTACTAATCTGAAACCAAATATCTATAAACTATTTGATATTACCGGATTAAACAAAATATTCAATATTCAGGAGTGATAAAATGGATAATATTTATTTGAAAATTCCGAAAAAATCCGAGTATATGAGTACAATAAGATTAACCACATCAGCAGTGTCCAATTTAAAAGGCTTTAATGTTGATGATATTGAGGATATTAAAGTAATAATTTCCGAAACATGCACGTTTTTTATAAACAACATTGAACAAGTGACTGAACCGTTGGATATGGTCTATGAAATCAGTGAAAATAAAATAAAAATTGAAGTAACTGATTTGAATGAAGGCGTTATTAATGAAGAGAGCTTAGGTGACATGAGTATCATGATTATTGAGAGCTTGTCTGATAGCTATAATTTTGATCTGAAAAATAAAAAAGTTACTTTTGAAAAATGTATTAAATAATTTTGAGTAGGCGTTGATAATATGGGAGAAGCAATCCAAAACACTAAGACTATTAAAAACCAGGATTTATTTTTGTTATATCATGAAACGAGAGATATTGAAGTAAGAAACCAGATATTTGAAAAATATAAATACATGGCAGAAATAATTTCCCGTAAATATAACAATAAGGGTATTGAGCATGATGATATATTTCAAATAGCCTGCATGGGATTAATTTACGCTATTGAAAGATTTGATATAACAAAAGGGTTTGAATTTACAAGTTTTGCAACACCAACCATCTTAGGTGAAATAAAAAAATATTTCAGAGATAAGGGATGGTCTATTAAGGTGCCGAGAAAAATTCAGGAAATATCTAAAAAGGTCAATGATTACAGCAATATATTGAGCATTGAATTAAACAGAGCACCAACTATCAAGGAAATTGCCGAATACATAGACAGTACGGAAGAAGAAGTTTTAGAAGCATTTGAAGCAGGTAAAATGTTTAATTCCCAATCCCTTGATGAAAAATTTGACAGTTCCTCTGATGACAGCGATCTTACATTGATGGATGTTATGGGACAGGATGACAAGCATTTTGCCATTATTGAAAATGAGGATTTTATAAAAAAATCCATGGAAAAATTGAATGAATTGGAAAAAGAAATTATAGTTAAAAGATTTTATCTCAATAAAACTCAAAGTGAAATAGCAAAAGAATTAAATATCTCTCAGATGACGGTATCAAGAATAGAAAAGAAATCTTTGGAAAAGTTAAGGATGGAACTGAATAAATAACGATGGATGAACAATAGCACAACAATTATTATTGTGCCTTTGGCGAAACCTATTGTTATTCCATTGATCACCTATTGTTAGAGAGGGAGGTTTTATGAAAAAAAGAGGAAGATTTTTTACAATAGGATTAATTATTGTATTGTTTTTAATTATTAATTTTTTTGGAAGTACGGTGAAATTTGTTACAGATTTTTTGTGGTTTAAGGAAGTTGGGTTTACAGAAACCTTCCTGACTAAATTAAAAGCTCAGATAGTTTTAACTATACCGGTCTTTATTGTTACATGGAGCTTGTTATATATATTTATAAGAAAATTAAAAAAGAAATATGACTCAGAAATAGAAGTTGTAGATGTATCCAGAAACAAAAAGATTAATTTGTGGATAAAAATAATTTCAATTATAGTGAGTCTTTTATTTACTTTTAATGTGGTTTCTACAATGTGGTTTGAAATATTACAGTTTTATAATGGTGAAAACTTCAATATATTGGATCCTGTTTTCAATAATGATTTAAGCTTTTACATATTTAAACTGCCTTTAATTAATACAATCATCGGATACATAATAAATATCTTATTTATGTTAATTGTTGTAACAGTCCTTTTTTACGGTTATTTATCTGCTAAGGACAGTATAAAAAATGTGTCAGGTCAATTTCAGGAAATGAGATTTAACCCCTATCAATTAGATTTAAGTTCAATATTAAATAAAAAATTTGCCGAAAAAATAATAAATCAATTATCCTTTATCGGCGTATTTGTATTTATATTTTTAGGTATCAGAATTTTACTCGGAAGATATGAATTATTATATTCTCAGGTGGGAAGAGTTTTCGGAGCCGGATTTACTGATATAAATATTACACTTAATATTTACAGGATAGTGGGAATAGGCTGCTTTGTGTCTGCGGTTACATTTTTTATGGGTGCAAGAAAAAGAAATCTCAGGAATGCATTGACGGTTCCTGCTGTGTTGATAGTAATTTCAATAATAGGAACCGGGTTAGGAGGACTGGTTGAAAATTTTGTTGTGGAGCCGGACCAGCTTTCTAAAGAAACAAAATACATGGAGTACAGCATCAAATATACTCAGAATGCCTATGATTTACATGATGTAAAAATGATAGATTTTCCTGCAAATGATAGTTTGACCATAGATGACATAGAAAATAACCAGGAGGTTATTGATAATATAAGAATTAACGATCAGGAGCCCCTGATTCAGGTTTACAATCAGCTGCAAGGTATAAGACCCTACTATGTATTCAATGATGTTGACGTAGACAGGTATTATATAGACGGAGTTTATAAACAGGTTTTTTTGTCTGCCAGAGAACTTGATCAGAACAGGTTAAATGAACAGGCAAGGACGTGGGTCAATCAATATTTGAAATATACACATGGTTATGGTATAACCGTTTCACAGGTTAATGAGGTTACTCCTCAGGGACAGCCGGAAATGCTGGTTAAAAATATACCTCCGACCACAAATACGAATATTGTAGTTAACAGACCCGAAATATATTTCGGAGAAAGAGCAAGCGAATATGTAATAGTAAATACAGATGAAAAAGAATTTGATTATCCTTCGGGATCAAACAACGTTGAAACATTGTATGAAGGAGATGCGGGAATCAGACTTTCCTTGGTCAACCGTATATTGTTCAGCATAAGAAAGGGAAGCTACAGAGTGTTGATTTCCAACAATATTGATTCTGACAGTAAAATATTGATAAACAGAAATATTTTACAAAGAGTTAAGGAAATAGCACCGTTCATATATTATGATCCGGATGCGTACATAGTTATCAATCAGGACGACGGCAAATTATACTGGATTATAGAAGGATTTACGGTAAGCGACAGATATCCTTATTCACAGCCTACAGATAAGCTGATACAAGGATGGAATGTAAATTATTTAAGAAATTCGGTAAAGGTTGTAATAGATGCATATGACGGTTCAACCGATTTTTATATAGCGGATGAAACGGACCCAATAATAAAGACGTACAATAAAATATTCACTGATTTATTGAAGCCAATGAGTGAAATGCCCGAGGGCTTAAGGGATCACATAAGATATTCTCAGATATACTTTGATGTACAATCGGATATGTACAGATTGTATCACATCGAAAATCCCACTGTTTTTTTCGGAAGAGAGGACTATTGGGATATAGCAAATGAAAAATATATGAGTAACGGCGAGGAGCCGGTTGGCTCAAGCTATGTAATGTTTAAGCTTCCTGACGAGGAAAATGTGGAATTTCTGCTTACTACACAATACACACCTCAAAATAAAGATAATATGATTTCTTTATTGGTGGCAAGAAACGATAAAGATAAATATGGAGAACTGGTATTGTATGAGTTTCCAAAAACAAAGACAATACCGGGTTCGAATATGATAGAAACAAAAATTGACCAGGACACGGTTATTTCGTCACAGCTTACATTGTGGAGTCAGATGGGGTCTACGGTTTTAAGAGGAAATACTTTGGTTGTTCCCATAGAAGATTCGCTGCTTTATGTTGAGCCAATTTACTTAAAATCTGATACAGAAAGCAATTTCCCGGAAATGAAAATGGTTGTTGTTTCATTCGGTGACAAAATAGTCATGGAGCCAACGCTTGATATGGCTATAGAAAGAATTTTTGGAGTAAGTAAGGAACCGTCAAGACCTGTACCGCCAAGTGATGAATATGATGACACAAGTATCAATGAATTGATTAATCAGGCAAATATTGTATTTAACAGAGCAAATGAAGCGTCACAAAATGGTGACTGGTCTTCATATGGCGAAAATCTGAAAAAATTAGAAAGCATATTAGAGCAGTTGAATATATTGACCAATGGAGCAAGTATAAATACTGAAAATAACGTCGTGGAAGAAAGTAATGATGAGTAAGAGAAGGGAGACAATATGAAATTTTCATTTAACCATTTTAATTTTAACGTGTTAGATTTAGAAAAAAGTCTGGATTTTTATCATAAGGCACTTGGACTGAAGGAAGTTAAAAGAAAAGAAGCTGCGGATGGAAGCTTTATATTGATATATTTGGGTGACGGCGAAACGGACTTTACGTTGGAGCTTACCTATATGAGAGACCGAACAGAGTCTTACGATTTGGGAGAACAGGAATATCATCTTGCAATGCAGACTGATAACTATGAAGAAGCTTTTAAAAAGCATCAGGAAATGGGATGTATAGAATTTGTCAATGAGTCAATGGGTATATACTTCATTGTTGACCCCGACGGATACTGGATAGAAATTGTGAGAAAAAAATAAAGTATTAAACTATTAGGGAGTATAGATGTGGCAATCAATCTATGCTCCCTAAAATACTCAAAGGAGCTGTCATGGAAATAAAGTTAGAACGAATTGAAAATGATGATATGACATATATTTATGAGTGGTTTAAAGACATTGAATTTCTGAAATTCTACGATTATATGCCCCCCGTATCTCAGTCGGAGGAAGAGGTTGACAGAACTTTCAATGACTATGAGAAAAATGACGAGTCAGACGTTTTTGCAATCAGACTTATCGATAATAATCAGATAATAGGAATTGCGGGATTTGATGACATAGTAAAGGAAAATAAAGTTGCTACTCTTTTTATAGGTATAGGTGATAAAAATGTAAGAGGCAGGGGATACGGCAGGAAAGCCCTAAGATTTTTGCTTGAACATGGATTTGAAAAATTGGATTTTCACAGGATACAGCTCAATGTGCTGGAGTTTAATACTGCCGCAATTTCCTTGTATGAGAGTGAAGGATTTAAAAGAGAAGGTACATACAGGGAATTTGTCCTGAGAGATGATAAAAGGTATGATTTATTGTTGTATGGACTTTTAAAAAGTGAATGGAAGAAATAAAAAGACCCCAAAGGGTCTTTTAAGCTATGTGGCTGTCAAGCATTCTTGTGAAAGAATTCAGCGGTTTTACACCGATTTCTTTTGCTTCTATCTTACCGTTTTTGTACAGAATAACAGTGGGTATGCTCTGTATGCCGTATCTGATTGAAAGCTCCTGCTGCTGGTCAACGTCAACCTTAGCAACAGTTATTTTGCCGTCATATTGATCGGCTAATTTTTCTATAACGGGTGCAATCATTCTGCACGGTGCGCACCATGTAGCCCAGAAGTCTACCAATACATATTTTTCTGTGGATAATAACTCATCAAATTCCTTTGCGCTGTTTACATACTTTATTTTTTCTGACATAATAATTCTCCTTCTTTATGAATAATATTTATTTTATTATATTTGAATCTATTTGAACAGCCGCATGCTGTGCAGCTATCAGACCTTCGCTAACTGCTTTTGATAACTGAAGAGGTTTACCGGTTATATCTCCGGCTGCATAGACTCCTTCAATATTTGTTTCCATATTTTTATTTATCCTTATGAATCCGCCTTCTGTTTCAAGTCCGTCTATTAATGCTGTCGGTGCTACCGCATCCCTGAGTAAGAACACAGCATCTGCCTGCAGCTTCTCTCCGTTTATAACAACGGCTTCTACTGAATAATCCCCCATTATTTCCGAAATTGTTCCGTTTACATATTTAATATTTTCATTTAAATGCCCGGAACGCAGATTTTTTGAAACAAATGTTATGTTTACACCGATGCTGCTTAAATAATTTGCTTCCTCCAATGCATCGTTTGACTGGTCCCACACTATGGCATTTTTGTTTCTGTAAAGCATTCCGTCGCAGGTTGCACAGTAGCTTACACCGCTTCCCAATAATTTACCTTCTCCGGGAAGCTCCTTTACCTTTGAAACACCCATAGCAAGAATTATTTTTTTTGCCTCTGCTATTTCACCGTTGATGTTTGCCATGAAGCTTTCACCCATGGGAAGTATATTAACTACCTTTCCATCTTCGATTTTTATATTCATAGCTTCTGCATGTTCTCTGAAATTATCCATAAGCTCTTTGCCGCTTACATTGTAGAAACCCAAGTGATTATCCACTCTTTCAGCTTTTGACAAATAATTTTCCTTGTTGGAAAAAATCCGGACTGTCTTTCCTCTGTTTACTGCATTGACTGCTGCAGATAAGCCGGCGGGTCCTGCTCCGACTATTATAATATCTGTTATATCTCCCATATTAACCTCACTCATTTGGTTCAATTACTTCAAGCTCATCACTGTTGATATATGTGCTGCATTCAGGACAGTGGTATTTTAATTCAACTGTATGATGACATTTGTCATGAACTAATTTTTTGTGACATTTACTTAGATGTTTTTCGCCCCACAGTACCAAACTGTTAAATACATCAACCAAATCCATTCCCTTTTCTGTCAAAGAATATTTGTATCTCGGAGGATGATCCTGATAAAGCTCCTTATATGTTAAATCATCATATTCTAATGTTTTTAGGCGCTCTGATAATAAATTTGTCGGTATTCCTTCCAGACCGTCAAGTATTTCCTTATATGTCTCACGTCCCATCAGCATTTGGTGCAGTATCAGCAATGACCATTTATCACCGATAATATTTAAAGTCTGTGCTATGTTGCACTGTATGTTATATTGTGGTTTTTTCACATTTTTCACTCCTATCTCGCAAAAAACCTGCTTAATGTAGTAAAAGTTCCGGTATAGGTCATAATACCTATTAGGATTAAAATAATTCCGCCTGCTTTAATCGTATATTTTACAAGGTTTCTTTTTTCTCTGAAAAAGTTAAGTGCCTCTGTAGTGAATAAACCTAATATTATAAAGGGGATTATGAAGCCGAGAGTATAAATTAATACCAAGGCATTTCCCGAAAAGATATTATCAGCATTTGATGCCAGTATCAATACTGATGACAATGCGGGACCCACACATGGAGTCCATGCAAAGCTGAAAGTAAATCCCATTATAAATGCAATTATGGGGTTCATTTTCACAGCGGTTAAATCAAGGTGAAATCTTTTTTCCATTTTTAAAAAATTTAATTTAATTATATTTAACTGCACAAGACCCATAATAATAATTATTATGCCGCCAATTTTACTGAATAATTCTTTATTTTGATTAAAAAATGTACCCAATGCGGAAAATGAAAGACCAAGCAGGAAAAATACGCTTGAAATTCCGCCTATAAAGAATAATGTGTTTAGCAAGACTATTTTTCGGTTATATATTATAGTACCGTCACTGCCCACTGCTTTCCCGTTACCTGCCAGATAACTGATGTATACAGGTATGAGAGGAAGTACGCAGGGTGAAAAAAAAGATAAAAATCCTTCAAGAAAAACCAGTAAAATAATAACACCCCCAAATCTTTTATTTTACTATAGCATAGTTACTTTAATTTGTCAAGTTACTTTATAAAATAAATTTATAAATATATTGAAATATATTTTTTATGTGATACTATAATAATAAGATTTAATAGACTATATTTATATGCATGGGAGATGATTTTCATTATAAGTTTTAAAAGGCTTACAATTGATGATAAAGAAATTATAGAAAAATATATAGATAAGGAAGATCTGGAGTCTTACGAGTATCTGTTTTCTTCATTATATATGTGGAGGAAACTCAACAATGTAAAATATGCCATATATGATGATACATTGATTATAGAAAAAAATGAAGAAGGGAAAGAAACATTTTATGCTCAGCCCTTCGGATATAAAAAGGAAAGATTGACGGAACTTATAGATGTTCTGAAAACAAGAAATCAGGACTATACGGACAGAGAGTATTTGTTCGGAGATGTTGATGAAATTTTTTTAAATGACTTAAAAAGGTATACGGATTACAAGATTGAAGCTATTGAAGATGTTGATGATTTTGAATATGTTTACAGCATTACGGATCTGATAGAGTTAAAGGGCAAAAAGTATCATGGCAAAAAAAATCATTTCAACTCATTCAATAAATCCTACGGCTATGAAATAAAAACATTGGACAACGAAAAGGTAATAAAGGATTGCCTGGCTCTTTTACATAAGTGGCATGACGAGGTTGCCGTAACCGTAGATAAGGAAATGCTGATGGAGATAGATGCAATAAAGGATTTGTTTGTGGAGCTGCACTATTTTGATCTTAGATCCATTGCAATTTATGTTGACGGAAATTTAGCGGGTTTTGCTGTCGGAGAAAAAGTTAATGATAAAATGGCGGTCATTCATGTGGAACGAGGAGAAATTTCATATAAGGGCATATATTCATTTTTAAACAGGATATTTTTGACGGAAAGCTTCTCAGATACTGAATTTGTAAACAGGCAGGAGGATACAGGCAATGAAGGGTTGAGAAAAGCCAAGCAGTCATATCATCCTGTTAAAATGGTGAAGAAATATTTAGTCAAGGTAAATTAACATAGAGCAAAATATTTTCCAATTCATATATTTGACTAATAGAAAAAATATTAAGCTGAATCTTTACAGAATATAATCATTGACTACTCATTTTATTTAATATAAACTTAATAGTAAGAAATAACTTGCTTTTTAAATATATTATGAGGAGGTAATTATTATTTGAACAATCTGGTTGAAAAAATTAAAGAATCACTATCATCAGTGCTCCCTATAAGCATTATTGTCATTATTTTGCACTATGTAATAACTCCTATGCCAACAGGTTTATTTATGTTATTTTTGACAGGAGCAATATTATTAATATTAGGCATGGGTCTTTTTACACTTGGCGCTGACATATCAATGATGCCTATGGGAGAAAGAATAGGTTCGGAGCTTACCAAATCACGAAAATTGACAGCATTAATCATAATAAGCTTTATAATGGGATTTATGATTACTGTTGCGGAACCGGACTTACAGGTTTTAGCCGGACAGGTTCCTTCAATTGCCGATAATGTAATTATTGGGGCTGTTGCTTTTGGAGTGGGCGTATTTTTAGTAGTTTCTATTTTACGTATAGTTTTTCAAATAAGGCTTTCATATGTATTATTAGTATTTTATGCAATTATTTTTACATTAGCTTATTTTACACCAAATGATTTTGTTCCGGTTGCTTTTGATTCAGGCGGTGTTACGACGGGCCCCATAACTGTTCCGTTCATTATGTCGTTAGGACTTGGTGTCGCTGCGGTAAGAGGAGGAAAAAGTGCTCATGATGACAGCTTTGGTCTTGTAGCACTTTGTTCTGTAGGACCGATTTTGTCTGTTCTCATTCTTGGACTTTTTTATAATACATCCGGAAGCTATGAGGAAGTTGTAATAGCGGAAGTAAGCAGCTTCAGGGACGTTATAAGTATATATGCTCATGAATTTCCTCATTTTTTTAAAGAAGTTGCCTTGGCTTTATCGCCTATAGTGGTTGCATTTATTATTTTCCAATTTGCTTTTCTTAAATTACCAAAGAGTCAGATGATAAAAATGACATTCGGTGTAATATATACATACCTTGGATTAGTGGTGTTCTTAACAGGTGTAAATGTAGGCTTCCTCCCGGCAGGAAATTATCTGGGGCATGCGCTGGCAGGTCTGGATTACAACTGGATATTGATACCTATAGGTATGATTATGGGATTTTTCATTGTAGCAGCGGAGCCGGCAGTTCATGTATTAAATAAACAGGTTGAGGAAGTAACCGGTGGGGCGATTTCTAAAAGAGCAATGCTTATCTCTCTTTCATTGGGAGTAGCCATATCAATAGGTATTGCCATGATAAGAATTCTTACGGGAATAAGTATTTGGTATTTTATAGTACCGGGTTATGCTATAGCCTTGGTGTTGATGTTTTATGTATCACAAATATTTACAGGTATCGCTTTTGACTCCGGAGGTGTGGCTTCAGGACCTATGACGGCAACATTCATGCTTCCGTTTGCGATGGGCGCTGCTGAAGCAGTAGGAGGAAATATACTCACCGATGCTTTCGGTCTCGTAGCAATGGTTGCGATGACACCCCTGATTACGATTCAGATTCTTGGAGTTGTTTATAAGTTAAAGGTAGGTAAATTTGAAAAGATTGAAGAAAATGTAGCTGAGGATGAAAATAACGAAATTATAGAAATTATAGATCTTGAAGGAGGTGAGCAGTAATGAATAACGTAAGCTTACCTAAAAACATAAAAATGTTCATTACCATTGTTAACAGAGGAAATGGTGAAAAAGTAACAGAAATGTTAAGAGAAAATGGAATTTTTTTCAATATAATTGCCTTGGGAAAGGGTACAGCGAAATCAGACATACTGAATTATCTGGGATTGGGTCAAACAGATAAGGATGTAGTTATAAGCGTTGTCCAGGAAGAAAAAATCCCGACAATTATAAATAATTTAAGAGAGCAATTTAAACTGAAAGAACCCGGTCACGGCATTGCTTTTTCTATACCCATAAGCAGTGTTGACAGTGCGGTGGCATTAGAGATGATAAGCAGTATAATTGATAATGATAAGGAGTGAGATAATGGTAGATATAAAAGATGATTATCAGGAATTTGATTTAATAATTACAATAGTAAATCGTGGTTTTGATGATGTTGTAATGGATGCGGCAAGAAGTGCGGGAGCTACCGGAGGAACAGTCCTTAATGCAAGGGGGGCCGGAGTGCATGAAGCTGAAAAATTTTTTGGTATATCCATTCAGCCTGAGAAGGATTTAATCCTGATACTTGCAAAACGCGAAGAGAAAAAACAAATAATGCATGCAATCAGAAATGAAGTTGGTTTAAATAAAGAAGGCAGAGGATTGTCATTCTCTATGCCCGTAGAGGATGTTTGCGGTATTGTGCATATGAATCTGGATTTTAAAGATAAATAAGACTGTTGAAAATTGTCATCCTGAGGATCATCTTTGGGATGATTTTTTTATCAAAATTAAGTTTCATTAAAGAAATTAGTGATAATATAAATTTAAAGCGGAAGAATAAGTGAACAAAACATATATAATCATTGCAGGAGGAATATAAAATGGATTATAACGATAAAAATCAATTTAATGAAGGCTACAATTTTAATGATGATCCGCATAATGATTTTATTGAGGAACAACGCAAGGATGTAAATTTTGTGATGCGTGATTATGATATTGTACCTGTCAAGAAAAAAGAAAAGAAAAGAACATTTTTTGGTTATGTGGCAGTTGCGTTGGTTGCAGCAATCATCGGTGGATTATCAAGCGGATACTTTGTGTACAGTCGGTTGACTATCAATCCAAATGGGGCAGATAACTCTATTGCGGCACAGGATGTCAATATAAATTTAACGGATGATGTTTATTTTGCAGTTGCCGTGGCAGAGAAATCACAAAAAACAGTTGTAGGTATAACTACCCAGACAACAAAACAGGTCAGTACGTGGTTCGGACCTCAGACACAAAGGTCTCAAAGCATGGGGTCAGGCTTTATTGTGGATTCTAACGGTTATATTGTAACAAATTCACACGTTATTGAGGATGGTAAATATGATCAGATAACAGTTTCACTGATTGACGGTACAACTGAGGTAGGGGAAGTACTATGGTACGATAAATCACTTGATTTAGCTGTTGTAAAAATAAACAGGACTAATTTACCTGTTGTGGAATTAGGAGATTCCAATGAATTAATGGTGGGTGAACCTGTTGTAGCAATAGGAAATCCAATGACATTGGATCTTGAAAGAACAGTTACTCAAGGTATAATAAGCGGATTGAACAGATCCATAGTATTTGAAAACGGAACAGTTATAGAGCCTCTACTGCAAACAGATGCTTCTATAAATGAAGGAAACAGCGGTGGTCCTTTGTTTAATGCAAAGGGTCAGGTAATCGGAATAAATACCGCAAAAATGAAGACTGCAGAGGGATTGGGATTTTCAATTCCTATAAATACAGCTAAGCCCATAATAGATCGTATAATAAAAGAAGGCAAGTTATCATCTGTTTATGTGGGAATATCAGGTGTTGAGGTTGAAACATATGAAGCGGCATTAGGAATAGAAGTTCAGGCAGAATACGGTGTTGTTATAGCAGAGGTAGTAAAGGATTCTCCTGCCGCAATATCCGGTTTGCAGGTTGGTGATGTAATAACTGCAATAGACGGAGACAAAATAGAAACTATGCAGGAATTAAAAATAAAGTTATATGAATATAAAGATGGTGACAATACCGAAATTACATTTTTAAGAAACGGAAGTGAACAAAAAGTTTCATTGACACTTAAAACCAAGCCGGCAAATTTATAGATATCTTTATCCTCCGATATTAAAAAGATAAAAAAATGAAATCCTGAGGTCTTGCCTCAGGATTTCATTTTTTTATTATTCGTCTAATCCAAATCTTTTTAAATCCGGAGAGATTATTAGTTTTGCTTCTGTTGCGGCAATTACATCTTCAACGGTTGCCTCAGGTCCAAGTTCTTCAAGAACTAAACCCTTGTCCGTAACTCTCATCAGTGCCATTTCCGTAACAATTATATTCACCTGTTCTTTCGCAGTCAGTGGAAGTGTGCATTGCTTCAGAATTTTTGCTTTACCCTTTTGAGTGTGAACCATTGCAATTATTACAGTATTTGCACCGACAACCAGGTCCATTGCCCCGCCCATTCCCGGAACCATTTTTCCCGGTATCTTCCAGTTTGCGAGATTACCTTTTTCATCAACCTCCATTGCTCCAAGAACCGTAGCATCAACGTGACCGCCTCTGATTATTCCGAAGGATGTGGCACTGTCAAAGAACATGCCTCCGGGTATTATTGATGAAGGCATGCCACCGGCATTTACTAATTCAGAGTCCTCTTTTCCTTGCTCGGGAGCGGGTCCCAGACCTAAAAATCCGTTTTCTGACTGAAATGTTATATCCATTCCTTCAGGTATATAGTTTGCAACCATTGTAGGAAGTCCTATGCCTAAATTTACAACATCGCCATCGTGCAAAAGCTGCGCCACTCTTTTTGCTATTACTGATTTTTCATTCATTATTTGCCACCTCCAACTATGTAGTCTACGAATATTCCTGAACACATTACATGCTCTGGATCAATTTCTCCAACCTCAACAATTTTTTCTGCTTCTACTATTACCAGGTCGGCTGCAGTAGCCATAAGAGGATTAAAGTTTTTAGTTGTTTTATTAAATACCATATTACCTTTTTTATCAACAACCGAAGCTTTTAAAAGTGCAATATCTGCTCTTAACGGAGTTTCAAATATATATTCTCTGCCGTTAATGACCTTTTTATCTTTTCCCTCTTCTGCCTCGGTACCTATTCCCGTAGGTGTGTAGAAACCGCCGAGACCATTTCCTCCGCATCTTACCTTTTCCGCCAATGTACCCTGGGGTGTCAGGCAAACCTCTGTATCTCCTGAATTCATTTGATTTGCAGTTTCAGGATTTGTGCCGATGTGAGAAGCAACAATTTTTTTAAATTGCTTGTTCACCACCATTTTTCCCACACCCTTGTCAGGGAAGCCGGTATCGTTGCATATAAGAGTTAAATTTTTAACATTTTTTGCAACAAGTGAGTCAATCAGACTCTCCGGAGAACCGTTAGCCAGAAATCCGCCTACCATAACAGCCATGCCGTCATGTACTTTTTCAATTGCTTCTTCAATAGAAATAATTTTGTTAATCATAATATCTTCCTTCCTACATATTTATTATATTTTGTTATTTTTTTGACGAGTTAAGTCAAAAAAAATTATGATTATGCTTCTGAGCGTTATAGCTTTATTTAAAATAACGCTCAGAAGCATGTAAATTATTTTCTTTCTACTAAAAGCGCCGTTCCCATTCCTCCGCCTATACACAATGTTGCAAGACCTTTTTTCGCGTCTCTTTTTTCCATTTCATGTATAAGTGAAACCAATATTCTTGCTCCTGATGCTCCTATAGGATGTCCAAGAGCTATTGCACCGCCATTTACGTTTGTTATTTCTTCACTCAGACCAAGATCTTTAACAACCGCTGCAGCCTGTGCTGCAAATGCTTCGTTAGCTTCAATAAGGTCTAAATCTTCTACAGTCCATCCTGCTTTAGCCAATGCTTTTTTAGTAGCAGGCACAGGTCCTATACCCATTATTGAAGGATCAACTCCTGCAGAACCGTATCCGGCTATTTCGCATATATATTCCAAGCCAAGTTCTTCTGCTTTATCCTTGCTCATTATTATCAAGGCTGCTGCTCCGTCATTTATTCCTGATGCATTACCTGCGGTAACTGTTCCGTCTTTTTTAAATGCAGGTTTTAATTTTGCCATTTTTTCCATGGTTGTTCCGTGCTTTGGATATTCGTCTGTGTCAACTACGATCGGATCGCCTTTTCTCTGAGGAATTTCCACAGGAACTATTTCTTCTTTAAACTTTCCGCTTTTTTGAGCTTCTTCTGCTCTGTTCTGACTTTGAACTGCAATCCTATCCTGCTCTTCTCTTGTAAGTCCCCACTGTTCAGCGATGTTTTCAGCAGTGATTCCCATGTGGTATTGATTGTAAACATCTGTTAATCCGTCATAAACCATGTAATCAACTAACTTTCCGTCGCCCATTCTTTGTCCCCATCTTGCTTTTGGCAATAAATATGGGGCATTTGTCATACTTTCTGTACCACCGCACAATATTACGTCACATTGTCCGCTTTCTACAAATTGTGCTGCCATGCTGATTGTTCGAAGTCCCGAACCGCAAACCATGTTGATTGTCATTGCCGGTGTTTCTACCGGTATACCTGCTCCCAGTGTAACCTGTCTTGCTACGTTTTGTCCCAATCCCGCACCTAATACATTACCAAAATAAACTTCATCTACCTGTGATGGTTCGATTTTTGCTCTTTTGATAGCTTCCTTTGCTGCTATTACGCCTAAATCCACAGCTGATAATGATGCAAAAACACCGCCAAACGCACCGATTGGTGTTCTTGCTGCTGAAACGATAACTGCTTTTTTCATGTTTTCCTCCTTAAATATTTTCACTGATATTAATGCAATAATTATGCCAAATATAATGAAAAGTATTAATTTTTTAATAATATTATGTTTTGAATGTAATTATGCATATTATACGAAATGATTCTATCACAAGACACGTTAAATTTCAATAAATAAACAGTCTCATTCACCAATTTATTTGCTCCTTGTGTCGCATAAATTAGGAATTCGTTGTATTTGACATAATGTATTAAATACGGATTATTGGACAAACTAAGACAATTAATAATCAACTGCTTATAAACTATAGAAATAAAACAGTAAAAATATTGGTATAAACATAACGGTTTTGCAAATATTACTATAAGAGGAAAGGGGCACCTTTTTTAACAGGAGGAAGTATTATGTCTTTAATCAACCATATAAAACCTATCCTAAACAGCGATGTTATAATTGTTTTTTTAATAATAAGCTACATATTAATTTTTAAAACCAGCAAGGGGCTTAAACGGCAAAATTTTCACAGAGATTATAAAATTGTGAAATTTACCGGAATTATTTATGGATTAATTGCAATAGCTGCCATAATTGCGAAAAATATTTAAGGAGAAATTATGAGTATTTATCAGGATTTAAATAATATTAATGTGGATGTTGAACTGAAAAAGAATGAAAACACTCTAAAAGAAGTATTTAAGGATGCCAATGACATAATTTTTCGAAACATGAGAGTGGGACAACAAAAAAATTTAAATATAATGATTTTTTATGTAGACGGTATGACTACTAAGGATGCCATAAGCGAGTATGCAATTCAGACTCTAATGGAATCCGTTAATTTAGAAAGCTTAAAAAATGGCAGAGGAAAAGAGCTTCAAAATGAAATTTTAAATTCAAATATTGCCATAACAGAATTAGGTACTGTGCAAACACTGCAGGAATGTGTGGACAAAGCCTTGTCGGGAGAAACAATTTTGTTTATAGAGGGCTGTTCAAAAGCAATATGGCTTTCATCCAGAGGCTGGCAGATAAGAGGAATTCAGGAGCCTGCGGCAGAAACCCTGATCAGGGGAGCCAGAGACGGCTTCATTGAAACCATGAAGGTAAATATAACTCTCATCCGAAGAAGGATACGGGATCCTAAACTAAAAGTGAAATATATGCAGGTGGGCACAAGATCCAAGACGGATATAACATTATTATATATAGAGGATATTGTAAACAGAACCGTATTGAAAGAAGTTGAAAAAAGAATAAAAAACATTGATATTGAGGCAGTATTGGAAAGCTCCTATATAGAGGAATTAATAGAGGATGATACTTATTCGCCCTTTCCTCAGGTTGAAAATACCGAAAGACCGGATGCGGCAGCTTCCGCCCTGCTTGAAGGAAGAGTTGTAATTGCGGTCGACAACACTCCCACTGTACTCATGGCTCCGGCAACATTTATATCATTTATGCAGTCATCGGAGGATTATTATGAAAGATGGATGCTTTCCTGCCTCATAAGAATGATAAGATACATAGCATTGCCCATAGTTATGCTTCTGCCTGCATTGTATGTGGCTGTGGCACAATTTCATCCAAATATGCTTCCCACTCAGCTTGCGTTGTATGTGGCTGCTTCAAGAGCTAATGTGCCGTTTCCGCCATATTTTGAGGCACTGCTTATGGAATTGGTAATGGAGCTTGTAAGAGAAGCATCTATAAGAATTACGACTCCGGTAGGCTCAACCATCGGCTTAGTAAGCGGTTTGGTTATCGGTTCTGCATCAGTTGAAGCTGGCTTGATAACGCCCATTGCCGTAATAATAGTAGCGTTGACCGGCTTGGCTTCCTTTGCAATACCAAGCTATAACTTCAGTACATCTCTCAGAATGATCAGATTTGGTTTCATTATCCTTGCATCAATTTTTGGGTTATTTGGTATTTCAATCGGTTTGTGTGTGTTGATCATACATCTGTGCACATTGAAAAGCTTTGGAGTTCCGTATCTGACACCTATGACTCATTTTGTTGAAAGAAAAAGCGATTTAAAGGATACGATTATAAGACCCAAAATTTATAATATGGTCAGAAAACCGGCGTATCTGCAAATTGAAAAGGAGAAGGGCAAATAAATGTTTAATGAAGACATTACACCATATCAAAATTTATCAATTTTAATATTAGTTTCATTTGCATTCCAATCTATACTCATGCCTGTTCTGCTTTCAGAAATAGACGGGCCTGTCGGATGGATGACAATAATAATTGCCGCTGCGGTACTGTATTTATCATTGAAACCCATTAACAAGCTGCTGCTTAAATATAAAGAGGATTCTTTTTTAAGCATATCAAATAAAATATTTCCTAAGATAATATCAAGGGTAATAGGAATTTATTACATAGTCATGCTTTTAACCGCAAACAGTATATTGATGAAGGATTTTGCAGAGCAGATAAAATTGATGATGCTGTTTCGCACTCCCTTAGGGTCAATAATTATTATAATATTGCTGACAGCAAGCTATGCCACTAAAAAGGGAATAAAAACAATTGCAAACATCAGTGCCATAACAGTATTAATTGCCTTTATACCGTATATTTTAATCATGATATTTTCGACGTATTATGCCGATTATTCAAATGTTTTCCCCATATATCCGGCTGATGTAACAGGTGTTTTAAAATCGGTACCTGCGGCAATACTTGGATTTTTCGGCTTTACAATATTGTTGTTTTCTAACAGCAAAGTAACTGTACAGGAAAACAACAGAGAAATAAATAAAAAATTTATTTTGTTCAGCACCATCCTGTATGTGGCATGCTATCTGATGATAATTGTCAAGTTTGGTATAAAGGAATCGGTACATTTGGTATGGCCCTTCATTTCTGTTATGAAGTATGTGAACATACCCGGATTTTTCTTTGAAAGCACCGAAATAGTAGGTTTATGCTTTCAGATTATAGTTACATTTTCCTGCATATGTGTTATTGCTTATTTTACAAATACAGCCATGCAGGAAACCTTCAAAACAAGAGAAAACGGATTTTTTATTTATATGCAGATTCCGATTTTATATTTTATGGCGGCGGTGCTGCCGGGAATGTACATGATGTTTCCGTACATACAATGGCCTATAATCATTCTCAGCGGATTAAACCTGATGATTCCGCTGATAGCTGCTTTAGTTGAACCAAAATTTAAAAAAGCAAAGAATAATTAATGATATTGAGTGTTTTATGTCATTCAGAGGGCGTTAGCCCGCCGCTCAGGATGACACGAACTGAGGTTGTCATTATTCATAGAGGTACAAATGAAAAATATAAAGATTTTAATCATAATAATTTTAACATCAATAGTTCTGACAGGCTGCTGGGACAGCGTTGAAATAAATAAAAGAGAGTACATATTTGCTGTGGGAATCGATAAGAATGCCAAGAATCTGACCTTTACCTCTGAAATCCCGAAAATAAACGAGGGAAGCGAAGAGCAGAGGCTGGTGTACACGAAGGATTGCATTAATTTTGCCGACTTTTATGCCACAAGCTATCTTCATTCGGAAAAGGTCATTTCCGACAGGCTGATGCAGGTAATTATACTCGGAGAAGATTTGGCGAGAGATACGGAAACGGTTAAAAGAATATTTGATGAAATACAGAGATCTCCTCAGATGAACAGGAGAGTTAAAATATGTGTAGCAAAGGGGAAAGCGCAGGATATCATCAATACCGAAATACCACACAATCCAATTGTGGGAAGATATCTGAGCGAAATGCTCATTAAGCTTAAGAGAGAAAGCTACCAAAATATTTACACGTTTGATGAGGCAATCCTGGATCTCGGCAAGACAGGTAATGCAATGGTGCCTGTTGTGGAAATAAATGATAAAAGCCTGAAAATTGAAAGAGCGGGGGTTTTTAAGGAATATGAATTGGTGGGTTTTTTAGAACCGGAGGAGGTTTCCTCCATTATGGTTTTATTGAATCCGGGCAAAGCTGCAATCAGAAATGTCAATATTGTTGTAGAAGATACCAATGTTTCATTAGGTGCAGTTGATATAACGATGACAAAGAAAATGGATTTAAACAATGAAAAGCTGAAGGTTGACTATTATGTTACGCTGCACAGCTACATAGATTCGTTCATTATAGGAAGCAATAAGCTTGAAGATCAGAGCTATTTAAACAAAATCAAGGAGGAAGCCATAAAAAGTGTTCTGAGGGTCTCAGAAAAAACCTTGGATAAGCTGCAAAATTCCTACAGAGCGGATTTGCTGAAAATCAAGGAGGATTTATATAAGTATCATAAGCAGGACTATGAAAAAATTGCTGACAAATATGACGAAGTATTTGAGGCGGCAGATATAAACATACATTTAGACATGATTATTAAAAGTACCGGCTTAGTAAAATAAAGGAGGACATATGAATTATAAAAGAAAAATAGTGATAGCAGCTATATTTGTTGCTATTTCAATGACAATTGCATATACAGTTGAGGCATACACGGGTATGGCGAAAATAAATGACAAGGTTATAAGACTTCATGTAATTGCAAATTCGGATACTGTTTACGATCAGCAGCTTAAATACAAGGTGAGGAATGGAATAATAAATAAATTCAATAATGAATTTGAAAATATTTCTTCCAAGTATGAAAGTGAGGATGTAATTATCAGCAAAATAAATGATATACAAACTGAAGCGGAAGAAATTATAAATGATGAGGGATATGATTACCACGTCGACGTGTATTACGGCAATTTCAAGTTTCCGCGTAAAATGTATGACGATATAGTATTGCCGGAAGGCTATTACGATGCGGTGAGAATTGAAATAGGTGAGGCAGAGGGCAACAATTGGTGGTGTGTTATGTTTCCACCGCTGTGCTTTGTTGATTTCGGAAAGGATAAGAATTCAGAACCGTCATTTGACATAGAAACAGAAAAAAAGCTTCAGGAGGTTCTGACTGCCGAAGAAATAGATGCAATAAAAACAAAAAGAGGACTGAAGGACATAAAATTAAAATCAAAAATATTTGAATTCATAGAAAAGGGCAAAGTTGAAAACACAGGAATAAATTCTACCGACAAAACAAAGACCTACGTGAAAGCAAAGGATTAAACAGTCAGAGGGGACGCGTTCATCAAGAACCGTCCCCTCTGACTGTTTTCACGATGGTATATCTAATTTTTTGATTTTATATTGAAGTGTTTGTCTCGGTACGTTGATCAGCTTTGCTGCCTTGGATATATTGTAGTCTGTCTGATCCAATGCTGATATGATGATGTCTCTTTCAACTTTTTCGACCGCCTGACTCAAAGGCTGTATTGCACTTGTGTCAGAGATGTAGCTGCTGTCAGACTGATAATTTTTAAACTGGAATGGAAGGTGCTCTTCTCTGATTATTTCGCCGTCATACAGTGAAATGGCACTTTCTATGGCGTGCTCAAGCTCTCTGACATTTCCGGGCCAGCTGTAGTCTAAAAATATATCCAGCACCTCCTTGGAAATTCCTCTGAAGAATTTATTGCATTTTTCGTTGTATTTCTTTATAAAATGATCTGCCAGTCCCGGTATATCTTCCTTTCTTTTGGATAATTCGGGTATAACCAGTGTTATAACATTCAATCTGAAAAACAAGTCCTGTCGTAGCTGTTTAGTTTCAATTACTTTATTTATGTCGGTATTTATGGCAGATATAATTCTTACATCCACATCTATGGTGTTGCTTGAACCAACTCTTCTGACTCTTCCGTCCTGTATAACTCGGAGTAGCTTAGTCTGAAGCTCCAGTGGCATGGAATTAATTTCATCTAAAAATAGAGTTCCTCCATTTGCAAGCTCAAACAGTCCGGGTCTGTTTTCAGCTCCCGTAAAACTTCCCTTTACAGAACCAAATAAGATGCTTTCCAGAAGATTTGCAGGCAGAGCCGCACAGTTCTGGGCTATGAAGGGCTTGTACTTTCTGTTGCCGGAATTATGAATTGACTGTACGAAAAGCTCCTTGCCCGTACCGGTGCTTCCTGCTACCATAACGGGAGAATCTGAAATTGCAGCCTTCAGCCCCAATGCCTTAAGCTTTTGCATCTCTTTATTGTGACCTATTATATCTAAGAAGGTATAGTTTGCGGATGGTTTAGAAACCTTTCCGTGATTTTCACTTTTTTCATACAACTCATTTTGCAGGGAAACAATTTTTTCTGATAACTCTCTTACCTTAGTAATGTTTCTTGACACTTCCAAAGCTCCTACAACCTTATTGTTATAGAAAATCGGAATGGTTGAGTTTAAAGTGGATATTTTGTCACCCTTGTAATTTATAAAATTTTGTTCAACATTATAAATAGGCTTGCCTGTTCGTAAAACTCTTAACAAAGTACTTGTCTCAAAAGTCAGCGACGGATAAACCTCCAGTATATGTCTGCCTATGGCTTTATCTACATCAATTTCATCCAGATGCTTGGCTGAAACATTATAATAAACTATTTTACCGCTTGCATCAACTATGTGAATTCCGTCATTAATAATGTCTATAGCTTGTATTAAGGCCTCAAAATATTTTATTTCCATAAGCTCTCCTTGTCAGTGCCTAATATTGGGCATAACATGCTGAAAAATCGGCAACAATGTTCGTGTTTATAAAAAACCATAAAAGTTTGTCTAATTAATATCAATAACTATCTTATTAGTTGTTTCTTCTGATCCGCTGAAAATAATTTTATATTCAATATATACAGAACCGTTTCCAAGCTCATCGAGAGAATAATCATACATAATAGTTTTAAAGCTCACATCAAAGTTTCCATATGGTGTTGTATACATGTTGGCAGAGCTTTTGTCTTTTTCAAACTCCATCTTAGTGGAGAATTCCCCCATTTTTATCATGATCAATTTATCTTTATAAATTCTTAATCGCGTTTTATTTTTTTCACTTTGCGTAAGTTCGCTTTCGTCATAATCCAATACGAAGCAATCTCCGTTAAATTCCCTTGATGCCTCGGTCAACAGCTCTATTTTATCTTCGTTTCCTGCTTCATCTATCACTTGAGTGGTTGTAATTTTTACCTTTGCTTTATTCAAAATCAGTCTCCCTGTTAAAGTTTATCTATTGCAATTTCATATAAGTTGTCAATTTCCTTTTTCAAGAAATTGCCTCCTATCCTTCTCAGACGCTCCGGCGCATCGCTGGCATAGTATTCATATCTTGCCTTGCCGAGATTTTCGTTTAACATGTTGTTTTCTTCCAATAATCTTTTCAAATCTCTTGCCGTTTCAAAGGCGGGGTTTACCAATTTTACATTTTGACCCACAACCTTTCTTATGGTGTATCGAAGTATGGGATAGTGTGTACATCCCAGCACCAAAGTATCCACCTCATGCTCAATCAACTCATCCAGATATTTTTCAGCAGTAAGCTCTGCAATGTTTGAATATTCCCATCCTTCTTCAACAATGGGTACAAAAAGAGGGCATGGAATACCTATTACCTCTGCATCATGAAGATACTCCATAATTTTTTGCTGGTATGCATTGCTGTTAATTGTCGCAATTGTTCCGATTACTCCGATTTTTTTATTTTCCGTTGCCTGGGCAGCACTTCTTGCTCCGGGATCTATAACTCCCAATACAGGTAAATCAAAGTTACTTTGTACATGCTCCAACGCAATTGAGCTTGCGGTGTTGCATGCGATAACTATTGTTTTTACATCCTTGCTCATTAAAAATGCCGAGCATTGATTTGCATATTTTTTTATTGTCTGATCAGACTTGGAGCCGTATGGTATCCTTGCCGTATCTCCCAAATATATTATATTTTCGTATGGCAGCTGCTCCATAACCTCTCTCATTACCGTGAGTCCGCCAACTCCTGAATCAAAAATTCCTATAGGTCTGTTATCCATTAATTTGCCCCTTATTAATTCTAAAATTATTTTTTAGATTTCTTGAATTCAATCTTATATTATGTGTTAAAATAATTAATGTTAAATGTTATAATAGTAGTATTATAGCAGAAAAGAGATTATAGAGCAATATAAAAAGCTGAATTTTCGGCACTTGACAATCGATGTATTTAATAAAATGACAAGATTATTGAAAAACAGCCATTATATTGTTGTTGCATAATTGGCATAATAATTGCATTATATATGATTGAATAAACCCCAAAAACCCTATTTAATAAAAGTAATCAGGAGGTACCATGTTTAAAAAAGGAAATCCATACGGAACACACAGAGTAATAGAACCACGAGGTGTGTTGCCACAGCCTGCACTTAAAGTTGATAACACAATGGAGATTTACGACAATGAAGTTTTAATAAATGTACAGACTTTAAACGTAGACTCTGCAAGCTTTACACAAATCAGTGACCAGGCAGGCGGCGATGTAGAAAAAATCAAAGAAATTATGAAGGGTATAGTTGCTGAAAGAGGAAAGCATCAAAACCCGGTAACAGGTTCAGGCGGTATGCTTATAGGAACAGTTGAGCAAGTAGGACCTGCTTTGGAAGGAAAAACAGATTTAAAGGTTGGAGATAAAATTGCTACATTGGTCTCTTTATCTTTAACACCGCTTGTAATTGAGGAAATATTAACAGTAAGAAAAGACATCGATCAGGTAGATATTAAAGGTAAAGCAATATTATTTGAAAGCGGTATTTATGCAAAACTTCCTTCAGATATACCTGAAAATCTTGCATTGTCAGTGCTTGACGTAGCAGGAGCTCCTGCACAGACTATTAAATTAGTTAAAGAGGGAGACACTGTATTGGTACTTGGCGGAGCCGGAAAATCAGGACTTCTTTGTCTGTATGAAGCTAAGAAAAAAGCCGGTCCGACAGGAAAGGTTATTTGCTGGGCACACAGGGAAGCTTCATTGGCAACTGTTAAGGAGCTTGGATTAGCGGATGTTTGTATCGCAGGCGATGCTACAAATGCAATTGAAGTATACGAAAAGGTTATGGAAGCAACTGACGGCAAATTATGTGATCTGGTAATCAGCTGCGTATCAAGACCAAACTGTGAAATGTCGGCAATACTTGCAACAAAAGACGACGGAACAGTTTACTTCTTCAGTATGGCAACAAGCTTTACAAAAGCTGCATTAGGAGCTGAGGGTGTTGGCAAGGACGTTAACATGATAATCGGAAACGGTTATACAAAAGGTCACGCAGATACATCTATTCAGATAATGAGAGAAAGCAAAGAGTTAAGAGATCTTTATACGAAATTATACGCATAAAATAATAACTGATAATGAAAGGTCATCTTAGAGCTTGAATTTAAAATCAAGCTCTTTGGATGACTAATTTCTATGTAAAACAAATACAGGAGGTATTGTAATGGCTTATTACAACGAAATTGAGCTATGGAAGGACGTTAAACCCGAGGAATGGGACGACTGGAAATGGCAGGTTGAAAACAGAATTGACTCAGTTGAAAAAATCAAACAAATAATCAATGTTACAAAACAAGAAGAAGAAGATATTTCTAAAGTTCTTGAAAAATTCAGAATGGGCATCACTCCATATTATGCAGCTCACATGGATAAGGAAGATCCGAGAGATCCAATAAGAATGCAGGCAGTGCCTACATTTGTTGAAACTCATGTAAGTCCTGCAGATATGCTTGACCCTCTGCATGAGGATACAGACTCACCTGCACCAGGATTGACTCACAGATATCCTGACAGGGTTCTGTTCCTGATTACAGACCAATGTTCAATGTATTGCAGACATTGTACAAGAAGAAGATTTGCCGGACAATGTGATGATGAAGTTTCAATGGACAATATCGATAAGTGTATAGAATATGTAAGAAATACTCCTGTTGTCAGAGACGTATTGTTATCAGGCGGAGACTGCCTGCTGGTTTCAGATGAAAAATTAGAATACATTATCAAAAAATTGAGAGAAATACCTCACGTGGAAATTATCCGTCTGGGTTCAAGAACACCGGTTGTTTTACCTCAGAGAATTACGGATGATTTGGTTAATATGCTGAAGAAATATCATCCGATATGGTTGAACACTCATTTCAATCATCCGAACGAATTTACTCCTGAATCAATGGAAGCACTCCGAAAGCTTGCCGATGCAGGTATACCATTAGGAAATCAATCAGTTTTATTAAGAGGAGTTAACGATTGTCCTCACATTATGAGAGATCTGGTTCACAAGCTTGTAATGAACAGAGTGAGACCATACTATATATATCAATGTGACCTTTCACTTGGTATCGAGCATTTCAGAACACCTGTTGCAAAAGGAATTGAAATAATTGAAAGCTTGAGAGGTCATACATCAGGCTATGCAGTTCCTACATTCGTTGTTGATGCACCGGGCGGCGGCGGAAAGATTCCGGTAATGCCTAACTACGTATTGTCGCAATCGGCAGACAAGGTTATTTTAAGAAACTATGAAGGTGTTATTACAACTTATACTCAACCGCATATACCTGATCTGGAATGTACATGTGACGTATGTCAGGGCAAGAAGCAGGATCCGCTTACAGGTGTTGCAGGATTATTACAGGGTAATGATCTGGCACTTGAGCCGACTAAGCTTGCAAGAAGAGAAAGAGTTCATAAATAAGATGCCCTAACCCTATTTTTCCGACCGTAAGGGAGAGAAAAATAGCGGTAGGTCATTCGCAACGAATTCCCAATGTATGCGACCAAAGGGAGCAAATACATTGGTGAATGAGACTGCGCAATACGTTTTGAATTCAGGAAAGTATTGTTAGGGGAAATTAAGTATGAGATTGATTGAAGATATTTTAGCAAAAAACTATAAGTCAGTATCCATCGTCGGGCTTGCAAAGAATGCAGGAAAGACGGTTACGCTCAATTATCTCATAGAAGAGGCAGAAAAATCAGGAATAAGAATTGGTATCACATCAACCGGAAGAGACGGCGAAAGCACAGACCTTGTTACGCAAACTCACAAGCCTTCAATTTCGGTAACCGAAGGCATGATTGTGGCAACAGCCAAAAAGACGTTGATGCTTTCTGATGCCAAGGCTGAAATATTGGAAACAACAGGTATAAGCACTCCGATGGGTGAAGTCATAATAGTTAGGGTAAGACAGAGAGGCAATATTCAGATTGCCGGACCTGTAAGTGCTTCAGATATGAAAAAAATAAGCAAAAAACTTAACCATTACGGAGCGCAAATTGTATTTATTGATGGAGCTATTGACAGAAAAGCCGTTTCATCTCCCGTAATAACAGATGCTTGTATTGTTGCAACGGGGGCTGTACTGAGCAGGGACATGAAAAAGGTTTTGGAAAAAACAGCTCATTCAATAGAGTGCTTTACCTTAAAGCAGGCAGACAATGAGTCCATAAGCATTGTGAGCAGGCATAACAAAACCTGTGTTATTCAGAATACGGGTGAGGTTTTTATACCGGATATAGAAACCAGCATTACCGGAGGCAAAAAAATAAGCGAACTGATTAATGAAGATACGACGCAGGTTTTCATTAAAGGAGCTTTGACAACATCCTTGTTAAAGGATTTAGAGGGCAATAAATATTTAAGAGGCATTAAAATAATTATAGAGGATGGAACGAAAATATTTGCAGACGCCAATGTCTGGAATGAATTGAGAAGGAAAGGGCTTAAGGTAGAGGTGTTGTCATCGATAGATGTTGTTGCCGTCACCTTAAATCCTTTATCTCCCACAGGATATTTTTTTGACAGCGATGAATTTAAGTCAGAAATAGAAAAATATCTTTGCGGAGTTAAAATAATTGATGTGGTTGCGGGCGGTGATTAAAATAGCTGATTTCATGACTGAAAGTACCGTTAAAAATATAAACTTTGATTATATTTTTAATGATATTAAGACAATAACCGAGTATGGTATCAAGGTAAAAACAGAATTTAAACCCTTTAGGATAGGTCAAGAGGCAGATCTAAAAGAAGAGTTCAATAAAATTAGGGCATTTATTGAAACTCCTAAAAGGCGTGATATCATTGATGTGCTCAAACATATTAAGAACATATATGAAACATTAGAGAGGGCAAAGAGTAACCAGGTATTAGATGAGGTTGAATTGTTTGAAATAAAGAATTTTCTTATTCAAACAGAAAAGATGGGGAAAATTTTAAAAACCTTATCGTTGAAGGATTTAGAATTATCGCCCTTACCGCAGCTTTATGAATTGTTGGATCCTGCAAATGAAAAATTAAACACCTTTTATATTTATGATGAATATTCCGAAAAATTAAAATCAATACGAGCAGAAAAAAAACAAGCAGACAAAGACATCATTGTGTTGAAGAAAAAAATAAAAGAAGAAATTGAAAAGAAATATAATGTTAAACTTAATTTAAAAGATGAAGTTACCATAAGCAAGATAAAAAAAGAAAGAGCCGAAGAATTATTACAAGAAAATAATTTGAGAGTTTCGGGAGAAAATTATTTAAATATTATTTTTAAAATAAAAAATAATGATGAAATAGACGAATTGGAAAAAAAGCTGGAATGCTTAAAGAATGAGGAAGAGGAAGAGGAATTCCTGATCCGTCAAAGAATTTCCAAGGAAATAAAAGAATTTTATGAAATAATAAAAAATAATATACGGGTAATAGGTATAACTGACTATATTATAGCGAAAGCAAATTATGCTCAGAAGACGAGGTCAGTTGAGCCGGTATTGACAGATGAGCTGAAAATAAATATTAAGGCAGGAAGAAATCTTAAGCTTGAAAAAGCCTTAAAGGAAAAGCATAAGGATTATGTAACCATAGATGTCAGCATACGTAAAAACGTCGCTTGCATAACAGGTGCCAACATGGGCGGCAAGACCGTATCGTTAAGGATGATCGGACAGATTGCGGCAATGGTAAGCTATGGATTGTTTGTTCCCTGTGAATATGCGGAAGTTTGTCTGTTTGATCGTCTATATATTTCAGTCGGAGATGATCAGTCCATTGAAAAGGGTCTGAGCACTTTCGGGGCGGAAATAATGAATTTAAAAGAGGCATTGGATAACTCAGACAAAAGATGCTTGATTTTGATTGATGAGCTTGCGGGAGGTACAAATCCTAAGGAAGGTTATGCAATTACAAAAGCGGTAGTTAACTATCTTAAAAAGAAGTCTTGCATAACTGTGCTTACGACACATTATGATAATGTGGCCAATGACGAGGAAATACAAAATTTGCAGGTCGCAGGTCTCAGTCTGCTAAATGAGCAGGATTTATATAAAATTAACAATATAGAACAGATTTCAAAGTACATGGATTATAGGCTAATAGAGGTCAAGTATCAAAAAGATATACCTAAGGATGCTTTAAAGATAGCAAAAATGTCAGGTATATATGAAGGAATCATAAAGGATGCAGAAAACTATTTATAAGAGGAAAGGGGACACACCTCTTCTCAGGGAGCAAGTCTTTGAGGGATAGGGGAATGTCCCCAAATTGAAAGGAGAGGAAATATGGAAAGCAAGTTGAATTTAAACCCGGAATTAATTGATAGTGCTCGCTCGGCTGCCGGTCGTATAGCAGAAAATGTACAGCTTTTTATTGATAAAAATACAACCGTAACCGTTGAGAGGACAATTGCAAGATTGATGGGTGTAGACGGTGTGGATGAAATTGACAAGCCATTACCTAACGTGTTGATAGACAGCATAAAGGATGGTGGCGGTTTGTCGAGAGGAGTTGCATTCTGGTTAGGAAATGCAATGGTACAAACAGGCAAAACTCCTCAGGAAATAGCCGAAGGAGTAAGCTCAGGAGAAATAGACATAACAAAATTGCCGATTGCAGATGAAAATAAAATAATGGAAGCAGTATACAAGACTGCTGAGAAAATGGTTGACAGAATCAGAAGCAACAGGGCAAAAAGAAATGACTATCTGGATACTTTAGGTGAAGGCAGAAAACCTTATTTATATGTAATTGTTGCAACGGGAAATATCTATGAGGATGTTATCCAGGCTCAGGCAGCTGCAAGACAAGGTGCTGATGTTATAGCGGTTATAAGAACGACAGCTCAAAGCTTGCTTGACTATGTTCCATACGGACCAACCACGGAGGGCTTCGGAGGAACATTCGCAACTCAGGAAAACTTCAGAATCATGAGAAGAGCACTTGACGAAATCGGAGAAGAGGTTGGCAGATATATACGTCTTTGCAACTACTGTTCAGGTCTTTGTATGCCTGAGATAGCGGCAATGGGAGCAATGGAAAGATTGGATGTTATGCTTAACGATGCTCTTTACGGTATATTGTTCAGAGATATCAACATGCAAAGAACGTTGGTTGACCAATATTTCTCAAGAATTATCAATGGTTTTGCAGGCATAATAATCAATACAGGTGAGGATAACTATTTAACAACAGCAGATGCTGTTGAGGAAGCACACACTGTATTGGCTTCTCAGTTTATAAATGAGCAATTTGCATTAAAAGCAGGCATACCCGAAGAGCAAATGGGATTGGGTCATGCCTTTGAAATGAATCCAAACCTTGAAAACGGATTTTTATATGAGCTTGCTCAGGCACAGATGGCAAGAGAAATATTCCCTAAGGCACCTTTAAAATATATGCCTCCTACTAAATTTATGACGGGAAATATTTTTAAAGGGCATCTGCAGGATGCATTGTTTAACTTTATTTCAGTATGGACCAACCAAGGTATTCAGCTTTTGGGTATGCCTACTGAAGCAATTCACACTCCTCATCTTCAGGACAGAATGCTTTCAATAGAAAATGCTCAATACATTTTCAATAATGCAAGAAGCATAGGTGAAGAGGTTGAATTCAAAAAAGACGGTATCATTCAGAAAAGAGCTCAGGAGGTTCTCGCAAAGGCGGAGGAATTACTGCGTGACATAGAAAATGAAGGCGTATTTGATACAATCGAAAAGGGTAAATTCGGCGGTGTAAAAAGAAGCTTTACAGGCGGCAAGGGCTTAGCCGGAGTTGTGGAAAAGCATGAAAAATATTTTAACCCATTTATTGATTTAATGTTGGGAGGTGACAGGTAATGGAAGGCATTCAAAAGATAGATTTAACAAAAGTAAAGCCATACGGTGACACTTTGAACGACGGAATGGTTCAAATGAGTTTTACATTGCCTGTGCCGTACGGTGACGAAGCAAATGAAGCTGCGAAACAATTAGCTGCTAAAATGGGATTTGATGAACCGGCGGTAGTTTATTCAAAGGATTTAGGAGTTGGATACACATACTTCGTAATGTACGGTAAATGCACTCACACTGTTGATTATACAACCATCGAGGTTCCTAAGGTAAGCATGGATCTGATGGACAGACACGAGGTAGAAGACTATATAAGTGAAAATATCAAGAGAGATGTAGTAATAGTCGGAGCATGTACAGGTACTGATGCTCATACCGTAGGTATAGATGCAATCATGAACATGAAAGGATTTGACGGTAATTACGGTCTCGAAAGATACAAGGGTATAGAAGCAATTAACATGGGCAGCCAGGTTCCGAATGAAGAGCTTATTGCCAAAGCAATTGAAGTAAAAGCAGATGCTATTCTGGTTTCTCAGGTTGTAACTCAAAAAGATGTCCATATTGCCAACCTGACTCAGCTTGTTGAAATGATGGAAGCAGAGGGTCTAAGAGATAAAGTAATTTTAGTATGCGGCGGACCACGTATCTCTCACGAATTGGCACAGGAATTAGGCTACGATGCAGGATTTGGTTCAGGATGCTTTGCAAACCATGTTGCAACATTTGTTGTAAAAAAGATTGTGGAAAAGATGTCTTAACGATAGGTGAGTAATCGTAATATTGAGCAGGTAACTTTTGTTATCTGCTTTTTCATTATGTTGCATAATTCAATATTTATGGTAGAATAAAATTGCAGTAAATTTTTTCCTTATGCCGGGAGCGATTATGATAAAGGATAAAAGGCTTTTTTATATATTAAAAACAATAATACTTACATTGTTGTTTCTTGCTGCACTTTATTTTGAAAATGCACAGCAGCAAAGACTTGCTGTGCTCATATCAATTTTTTTAATTCTGATTGTCAACAGCTCACTGAGATATTTTATAAAAAATAAAAACATCTGTTTCATTTCGTTTGTTTTAGATTCAGTCCTTATATTTATGCTGGAACAAAACTTCAGATTGTTGGTAAATTATTTTCTGCATTCATTTTATATAATCACACTTATAGAAGCATCAACTATATTGAGTATGGGAAAAGGAATTATAGCCGGAACAGCTGCTTCCTGCTTTTCCATGATTAAATTTTTTAATCTTATATATTTTAAATTCAATATATCAAGCTTTTCTCAATTTATATTTTTCCTGCTTATAAATGTATCCATAATGATAATTACAATATTTGCACAATACAATAAAACAGAAAAGGAAAAGAAGGACACTCTGTATAAAGAGCTTCTGGATACTCATAAAAGGCTGAAGGAATATATGGAGATAGAGGAAAAGAACAAAATAGCCAGAGACATACACGACAGCCTGGGTCACAATATGACTGCTTTAATCATGCAGCTTCAGATGGCAGAGCATTATTTAAAAACAGATGCATCAAAATCGAAGGAGCTTTTAGACAGCTCTATAAAGACTGCAAGGGAAAGCTTAAACGGAATCAGAGAGGTTGTGGAAACCCTGAGAGGTAAGAAATTGCTGCAGGATAAGGCAATTCAGGTTTTAGCGAATGAATTTGCAAAAAAAACGGGAACTGTAATAGAATTAAAAACAGAAGGAAAAATAACAGACGACTATGATGTGAATACTGCCCTGTACCACATATTGCAGGAAGGAATGACCAATGCTGTCAGACACGGCAAAGCTTCAAATATATGGATAGAGCTTAATTATGGAGATGACAACGTTAAGTTCAGCATCCGGGATAATGGTACAGGTGCTGAGATAATAAATGAAGGGTTTGGTATGAAAGGAATAAAGGAAAGAGTGAATTCCTTTAAGGGCAGCGTAGAATTTAAATCGGAAAACGGATTTATAGTTGAAGGTTTTTTGCTATATGTATAGCAGGAGGTATATATGATAAAGGTGTTGTTAGTTGATGATCAGGACATTCTTGTCCAGGGTCTTAAGCTTATATTGGGGTCGGAAGAGGATATAGAAATAAGCGGTACTGCAAACAACGGAAAAAAGGCGTACGAGGAGTGCAAGTGGAACAGACCGGACGTAGTCCTTATGGATATTCAGATGCCTGAGGTTAACGGTGTTGAAGCCACTGCTATGATTAAAAAGGATTTTCCGGCTGTAAAAATAATAGTTCTTACAACCTTCAACGATGACCAATATATTTACGATGCGCTGAAAAACGGTGCTTCGGGCTACTTACTGAAGGATACATCTCCGGCGGAAATAGCAAAAGCGGTAAGAACCGTATACAACGGCGGAGGATTGATACAATCAGAGGTTGCCGTAAAGGTAATAGATAAATTTTCACAGTTAGCCAGAGAAACTGTGGATAAACCCATGGATACAAGGGCTCATCTGTTGACAGAAAGAGAAATTGAAATATGCCGTCTCATAGCAGAAGGAAAAAATAATCAGGAAATAGCACAGGAGTTGTTTTTAAGCCAGGGAACTGTTAAAAACCATATAACGAGAATACTGATAAAGCTGGACTTGAGAGACAGGACGCAATTGGCTGTATTCACCATAAAAAACGATCTATAACAGGCTGTAAAATAGGATGTGACTAAAGTCATGTCCTATTCTTATAAAATGTGATTTAAGATACTATAAATTTTAATTTTAAAGTAATAAAATGCTAATATAGAAAATATTATGGGATTGTTCCCAAGAGGGAGGATACAGTGAAAAAAATATTAATCGTAATATTGACATTAGCTCTGATTGCAGCCACATTGACGGCCTGCAATACGGATAATCTTGAGCAATATAAAAAAGCATTTGAGAAAACAAATCAAATTAAAAGAGGTCAATCCTCGGGAGAAATGACGGTAAAACTGGATTTCAACACGGACGGACTGTCTCAGGAAGACATGAGAGAGATTAATAATTTCAAGGAAATGAGCGGAAGCTACAACATTATATTTGACGATGAAGCAGAAAAAGCCATATTCAGAAATTATATTAATTTTGGCGGTTTGGGATATGACTTCGATATGTTTTTTAATGGCAAAGAAGCGGCTATGAAGCTGCCGGTTGTAGGAAAGTATATAAGGATAAGCGAAGCACGGCAAGCTGACATGGATACGGAAAGCTTCAATGAAATGATTTCAGATGATACAATGAAGCAAATAGCTGAAAAGTGGATTGGACTAATGAAAGAAGAGGATGTTTTTAAGGGAAAGGATATCATAATAACAACCCCTGACGGAGATGTTAAAACAACAGAGTATACAGTTGTATTGAG
>JAFACY010000262.1 GCA_023425285.1 Bacillota bacterium | reverse complement strand
GGGATAAAAAGAAAAAAGCAAATTTAAACAATTAATAAGAAAGGTAAGTATATGAAACGTAAAATATCAATTATTATATCCGTCCTGATGATAGTGCTGCTGACTTTGACCGCATGCTCTCAGCCCAACGGACAAAACAAAACAGAAGGAAATAAAAAAGTCAGGATAGTTCTTGACTGGACACCGAATACAAACCATACAGGTCTGTACGTTGCGGCAGAAAAAGGATATTTTGCCGAAAAGGGAATTGACGTTGAAATCATGCAGCCGCCGGAAGGCGGAACAGAAATGCTGGTAGGCGGAGGCGGAGCAGAGTTCGGAGTAAGCTTCCAGGACTATATTGCGCCAAACTATGCATCTGATAATCCGATGCCCTTTACTGCGGTTGCAGCCATAATACAGCACAATACATCAGGTATAATTTCTTTAAAGGAAAAAGGAATAGACAAACCTTCAAAATTGCCGGGACATACGTACGCTACGTGGGATTTACCTGTTGAGAAAGCTATAATCAATAAAATAGTAACAGATGACGGCGGTAAATTTGAAGATGTCACGATGATACCAAGCACTGTAACAGATGTTGTTACAGCATTGCAGACAGATGTGGATGCCGTGTGGGTTTACTATGCATGGGACGGAATTGCCACAAAGGTTAAAAATTTAGAAACAAACTTTTTGAATTTTGCCGATTACGGAATTGAGCTTGATTATTACAGCCCGCTCATAATCGTAAACGATGATTATGCAAAGAGCAATACGGAAACTGTTAAGAATGCGTTGGAGGCAATCAGGCAGGGCTATGAATTTGCCATTGAAAATCCTGAGGAGGCTGCCGCAATATTGGTAAAGGCTGCTCCGGAATTGGATGAAGAAATAGTAAAGGAAAGCCAGAAATGGTTAGCAGGACAATACAAGGCGGAAGTAGAACAATGGGGATACATAGACCAGGAAAGATGGGATGCATTCTACGGATGGCTTTTTGAGAATAATCTTATAGAAAAAGAAATACAAAAAGGAACAGGATTTACAAACGAATATCTTCCTAAGTAATATAACGGAGATCCGGAGGAGAAGATGGATAAGCTGACTGCGAAAAACATAACGGTGAGTTATGAAGGCGCCAACATAATCGAAGACATTTCAATAGAACTGAATAGGGGCGAAATAGTATGCATACTTGGTGTGAGCGGCGTCGGCAAGACCACATTGTTCAATGTTATATCCGGTCTTCTTAATCCGGACGAGGGAATTGTTGAGCTTGACGGCAGGGATATAACCGGCAAGGCAGGCTGCGTAAGCTACATGCTCCAGAAGGATTTGCTGCTGCCTTATAAAACCATAATAGACAATGTTTCGCTGCCCCTTGTTATTAGGGGTGAAAAGAAATCAAAAGCAAGGGAAATCACCGCCGGATATTTTCAGGAATTTGGATTGGATGGAACAGAAAATAAGTATCCCTTCCAGTTGTCAGGGGGTATGAGACAGAGGGCAGCTCTTTTAAGAACATATTTGTTTTCCGATCAGGTTGCTCTTTTGGATGAACCTTTCAGTGCGCTGGACAGCATAACAAAGAGTGCCATGCACGAATGGTATCTGCAGGTGATGAAGCAAATAAGACTGTCAACCCTTCTTATTACCCATGATATAGATGAAGCCATCATATTGTCGGACAGAATTTATATAATGGCAGGCAAGCCGGGCAGAATTACGGAAGAAGTAATAATATCCGATCCGAAGCCGAGAGACAAGGACTTCAAGGTCAGCGAAAGCTTTATGAATTATAAAAGACATATATTGAGTATCCTTATGTAATTTTTAATATGTATAAAAATGAAATGGTTTCACCACAGAACGTTGAAACCATTTCATTTTATTTTGGCAATCAATAAAATATTAATTTATATACATTACTAGAGAGACAATGCTGAAAATTTAAACAAATTAGAGCAATAGAATTTGTATAATTATTTTTTATTGACATAAATATGCAAGTATCCTATAATGGACATATCATTAGCAGGAGGTTGCAGCATGAATTTTAATCTTATAGGTGTTCCTGTCAACTACGGATGTGACAGAAACGGAGCACAATTTGGACCGGAAACTTTCAGACAACATAATATAGTGGATTTAATCAAAAAAGAAGGACATAAGGTAAAGGATTCGGGAAATATAAACATACCTGAGGCTTCCCCCGAAGAAAAGTATGCGGGTCATAAAAATTTAAAATATTTAGAGCCGATTGTTGAATACAATAATAATTTAGCAGAGGCTGTTTACAATACATTGAATTCAGGAGAATTTCCGTTTGTATTGGGAGGCGACCATTCTTTAGGGATGGGAAGCATTGCCGGTGTCAGCAGACATTTTGAAGAAACAGCCGTAATATGGATAGATGCTCATGGAGATATAAATACAGAAGATACATCACCCTCAGGCAACATACACGGGATGCCTTTAGCAGCAGCGATGAATGTGGGAAATCCAAGCTTAACAAACATTTATTACAAGGGACAGAAGGTTAAGCCTGAAAATGTGTACATTATAGGTGCGAGAGATATTGATAAGGGTGAATTTGAACTTGCCGAAAAAACAAAGCTCAATTTATATACTATGGAAACAGTACGTGAACAAGGTCTTGATGTCATTATAGAACAGGTTATTGAGAGAATAAACAGTTCAAATGTAAATGGAGTTCATTTAAGCTTTGACATTGACGCCCTTGACAAATCAATCGTGCCGGGAACGGGTACAGCGGTATCGGACGGATTCAGCTTAAACGAAGGCAAGGAAATATTTACGAAGTTAATTTCTCAGTTAGATATAACATCCATGGATTTTGTTGAATTAAATCCTGTCATAGACGATGAAGACGGAAAGACGGTTAAAAATTGCTTTGAATTGCTGCAGCATATTTTCAGAACATTCAGGCAGAGAGAAGACAGTGACGTAGAATACGCAATATAAGTTGAATAATTGAAATAAAACAGTCATGCTATTCCACAGCATGACTGTTTTTTACTTCTGTAATCCTATTTCATCAATGTTGTAAGGCGTTTCCTGATATATGATATTTATCCAGTTTTTAAATAGCAGGTTTGCATGACTTCTCCATTTTACAAAAGGAGTTTTTGAAGGGTCATCATCAGGGTAATAATTCATGGGTATATTAATTTCCTTTCCCTGACTTACATCTCTGTCATATTCGCCTTTCAATGTTAACGGGTCATATTCCGAATGACCCATTATAAAAATTTTACTGTAATTATCCGTAGAGGCAATGTGAACACCTGCTTCACCGGATTCTGCCAATATGGCAAGCTCATTGATGGACTCTATATCTGCCTTGGAAATTTCGGTATGTCTCGAATGAGGAACATAAAAAATATCATCAAATCCGTTTAAAAGCATGCATGTGCTGTGTTTTTTTTCATGCTCGAAAACTCCGAACAGCTTGGCAGGAAGCTCTCTTTTCTGCAGTCCGTAAAAATAATTCAGTGCTGCCTGTGCACCCCAGCATATATACATTGCCGAGGTGACGTTGTTGTGTGAAAACTCAAGTATTTCCTTCAATTCATTCCAATAATCAACCTTTTCAAACTCCATGAGCTCTACGGGAGCTCCCGTAATAATCATACCGTCATATTTTTTGTGTTTCACCTCATATATGCTCTTATAGAAGTTTTTCATATGACTTCCTGCCGTGTTTTTCGATTGATGCGTTCCCGTATGAATAAATTCAACATTAATTTGAATGGGAGAATTGGATAGCAATCTTACAAATTGAGTTTCTGTATCTATTTTTGTGGGCATCAGATTGACAAGTATAATTTCAAGCGGTCTGATATCCTGACTTTCAGCTCTTTCCCTGCTCATAACAAATATGTTTTCGTCTTCCATTGTTTTGTAAGCAGGCAAATCGGATGGTATAATAACTGGCATTTCTATCTTCCTTTCTTATAAAAAAATCCTCTAAGCGAAGAGAGGAAAATTTCATTAACCGTCTCCTCATCTTTCAAAGTAGCCTTTGACGGAATTAGCACCTTACAATACATGTAGGTTGCCGAGACATCATTGGGCCGTTCCCTCCGTCTCTCTTGATAAGAAGTTTCATATTTAATTTTCATAAACTCTAAACTAATAATTACCATTTGTCAATATCATATTTTTGAATATTTACCATATTTATACAAAAATTAAATGGTTGTAATACCATTTATATAAAAGTATAATTTGTTTTTACGGTGGAAACATAAATAGTAATAAAAATAATGAGGTACGAAATGCAGTTGTTAAGACAAAAGAACATAGACTACAGTCTATCTGATGACAATAATAAAGAAAAATTTTTATATGAAATAAACAATCATTTATTGATGGATGAAAAGCCGTCTGAATTTTTTGAAGGCATAGTTGATGCTCCATTGATGCTTGAGCATCCCTTTTATATGCTTTACAATCTGACAAAGGCGGAACAGTCGCCTGTACATCATCCGGAAGGCAACGTTTGGAATCATACGATGTTGGTTATAGACAATGCTGCCAGAAAAAAACATAAAAGTAAAAACCAAAAGGTGTTTATGTGGGCAGCACTGCTGCATGATATAGGCAAGCCGGATACCACCAGGATCAGAAAAGGAAAAATCACATCCTATGACCATGAAAAGGTGGGTGCTGTAATGGCGCGTCAATTCCTGAACGAATTTACCGCGGATGATGTCTTTATAAATGAAGTTACAGCTCTTATAAGATGGCACATGCAGATACTTCACGTGGTTAAGGATATGCCCTTTGCGGATATAAAGACGATGAGGGAGGAAACCGACGTACATGAGGTGGCATTGTTGGGCTACTGTGACAGAATGGGCAGAAAAAGTCCTGATGTGAATAAGGAAAAACAAAATATTGATGAATTTATAAAAAAATGCAGAGAATTTACCAAATAGAAAAAGAAATCATTCGCTTAATGAATGATTTCCTTTTTGCTTATATATTATTTTCACTGTTTTCGACGGTCTTTTTCATTAATATATTTTTTACGTTGATAAATGTTTCAAAAACATTTTCGTGCACCAATGTCTTTATATCAAACTTTAACAACTTAAATGTTGTCTGAAGAATAAAGCTTATACCAAATACTGCAA
>JAFACY010000075.1 GCA_023425285.1 Bacillota bacterium | reverse complement strand
CGGTACTACATTTCTTCATGTGCTGTCCTTGCTATGATGGCGTCCTGCATGCTTCTTGACAAATTGACGAACTGAGTGCTGTAGCCTGCAACTCTCACCAGTAAATCCTTGTAATTTTCAGGGTTTTTCTGTGCCTTTCTCAAGGTTTCCGTTGATATGGTGTTAAATTGCACATGAAATGCTCCTAAGCTGAAAAATGTCTGAATTATATTTCCGAGGTTTCGCTGACCTCTTTTTGTTTTAACCAGATTTTCATTCAGTCTCAGGTTTAATAATGTTCCTCCCGAATGAACGTCCTGATTTAATTTTGCCGCCGAACGCATTGCAGCTAACGGAGTCGATGTGTCTGAGCCTGCAAAGGGTGACACCCCTTCCGATAAGGGCTCACCTGCTCTTCTGCCGCATGGTGTAGCTCCCACGACCTTGCCTGTAGGAAGGTAATTTGATATCCCCATGAAGGCTGTGATGAAATTATTGCCGTTTATGTCCTTATGCTTGCGGCTCTCATCGTAATAATAATTAGCCAGCCTGATGGCGATATCATCAACATAATCATCATCATTGCCGTACTTCGGAACCTTAAGAGCCATTTGTCTCAGTTCTTCATAGCCCTCCCAGTTTGCATTGATCGCTTCTGTCAATTTTTCCATGGATACTGACTTTTCTTCAAATACCAGCTTTTTAATCACTGCCAGTGAATTTGAAGTAACGGCCAGACCAATACCTGTCAAAACAGGACCAAGATTATATTTTGCTCCCGCATCCACCAGATCCACACCTTCATCCAAACAGTTTTCTATGCATGAGGACAAAAATGGTCTCGGCACCAATTCCTTATGCAGTCTTTGTGCGTGCAGAGTCGATATGACGGAGTGCCTGATTAAATTATCAAATTGTCTGTAAAAGGCTTCCTCAACCTCTTCGTAGCTTTCAAATGCTTTCGGGTCCTCTTCGTCAAGACCTATTTTTTCTTTGGTAATTCTTGAATATCCTTGATTCAATGCATATTCCAATGCAGCCGTAAAGTTGATGTTAACAGCCGATGTCCATTCCCCCGTCTTTCTGAAATGAGGCACAACACAGCCGCAGTTATTCCAGTCTCTCGCATCCTCAGGCTTGTATCCCGCATTTATAAGCATCTGATATCCTGCCTGGTCGCTGTGTATCGCAGGGAATCCGGTTCCCTTGCTCACTAAATGAGTAACAGCATCTAAAAAGTCCCCCGGGCAGTCCTGATGAATTCTCACGCTTAAGCCCGGCTGATGTGTCTTAACATTTTCGGTGGCTTTTAATGCCATGTAAGATAACTCATTGGTTGCATCTCTTCCGTCTCTGGTCTTGCCTCCGACGGTGAGATTCTGAAATTGGTTGTAGCCGGCAAAAAATTCTGCGGTGTTGGCTGATATAGTCCATACCCATTCTGAAAGCTTGAGCCAAAGTGCTTCTGTCAATTCCTGTGCTTCGTCATTTGTCATGGTTCCCTTTTCTATATCATTTTTATAGTACGGATACATAAACTGGTCAAATCTTCCCACATTAAGTGCCAGTGGATTTTCAGACAAAATACCTCCCACCTGTGTAAACCATACAAATTGTATGGCTTCATAGAAGGTTGCAGGCGGATTTTCAGGGATTCTGCCGCAAATTTCAGCTATTTTCAAAAGCTCATTTTTTCTTGTTTCATCCTTCTCATCCCGAGCCATTTTCTCAGCCTTTTCGGAATATCTGTGAGCAAGTGTTATAATTCCCTCCGACGTCAGTATAACCGATTCATAAAATTCCTTTTTCTTTATATTTTCCGCTGTTATATCATTCAATCTGCTTATGTGTTCCTTTGCCTCATTTATAATTCCTCCGAAGCCCTTCTTGAACAACACATCCTGATAATCCGGTGTTATCTCTCCTACTGCCTGCCTCCACTTGGAATCATTGTCAACTATGCCTGTATCGACGGCAACCTTAGCAGTTTCCTTTGGAAGCTGTGCCAAAAACATTTCCTCCAGGGATTTTCCCTTCCAATAGGGAAATATGTTTTCTCTTACAAATGCTCTTTGTTCATCTGTCATTATATATGGGTCCTGAACTCTTTTATCAAAGTTATCCATTTCTCTGTCAACCCACGTCCATGAAAATTCGGGTGTTAAAATGCCGCATTTTCTGAATTCACCCGTTGCTCCCACAATCAGTTCACCGTCAAATATATGAACCTCCAGTTGCTCACACGTATCCTTGAATGCCTTTGCCCTTCGGATGGGAACAGCTTCACCCTCGGTTCTTTTGTGTGATTCGGTCCAGATTCTCGCTCTCTCATATGAAACAGCCGGTTTTGAATTAATATAATTCTGTCTTATTTTTTCGATTCTGTCAGTTACCATAACTTCCTCCTGTATGTTATAGATTTCACACGTGCGTTATAACGCACCGCGATTTTAAAAAAATATCAAATTAAAGACGCAGATGGGCGTTTTAAGCAATCTGCCTAATATTTCACTACGTTTTGAAATACAGCCTCCTCATCATACGGATTGCTGTAGGAATGGAATTCATCCGCCTTAAAGAATATTGCGGAAGGTGCCTTCAGCACATATTTTTTATTTTTAATTATCATATCCATAGTTCCCTTGGTTACAACAACATACTCCTCAGTTGAAGCCTTGTGGGGAGATGACATATGATTTGCACCGGGAAGCATTCTTATATAAAAATATTCAAAGCCTGTTAAAGGATTAAAGGGAAATACATTGTACAATATCATTTTGCCCTCTGATTCATATACAGGGTCAACATTATCGATAAACAAAGCACTGTCTTCATCAGAATTATCGTTTAATAATTCTGAAAATGGAATTTTCAGACCTGTTGCTATCTTCCAAAGAGTTGATACGGTGGGCGTGGATTCGGCTCTTTCAATCTGACCGAGCATAGCCTTGCTCACACCTGTCAAATTGGCAGCCCCCTCTAAGGTCAATCCCTTTTCAGTCCTTGTTTTCTTTAATATATTTCCGATATTTATCAGTAAATTATCCATGACAACCCCTATACTTTTAAATGATTAATTTTCGAGGTAAAAACTTTTATTATATTTATTATAAGCTATATTTTATTTTTTCGCAAACAAAAAATCTAATAAATTATATAAAAAGCACAAACTGTGCGTTATACTGCCCATCCGACATAGAATGTGTTCCACGGCATATTATATATGTGAATAGATTTTTCGAGGTGAAGCATGAAAAGAGATGGTATAATCATTGGTACATTAATATTGACTGTCGCAACAACCATTGTGAGAATTGTGGGAATGGGATTCCGCATATATCTTGCAAACATTTTGGGAGCCGAAGGAATTGGTTTGTACCAACTGATACTTACCATATATATGCTGATGGTTACATTGGCAACATCGGGCATAAGAGTGGCAGTTTCAAGATTGGTATCTGAGGAACTGACTTTAAAGCACTATGCCAACGCCAAAAAGGTTCTCAGACAATCCATAGGTCTTTCTTTGTTTACGGGACTTTTGTCTGCATTTTTACTTTATTATTTTGCAGATTACACAGCCGTAAATATTTTAAAGGACAGCAGGACGGCTTTGCCCATGCTTTACCTTGTTCCGAGTCTGCCTCTGATTGCCGTTTCAAACTGTTATAAGGGATACTTCTATGCAGTTGGCAAAATAGCCAAGCCTGCCATAATTCAGGTAACCGAGCAATTAGTAAGGATTTTTGTTATTTTCTCAATTATGAGTGCATATCTGCCTAGGGGTATAGAATACGGCTGTGTTGCAATTGCCATAGGAATGACAGCAGAAGAGCTATTTTCGTTATTTTTGACATGGTTCTTTTACATATTTGAAAAGAAGCCATTTTCAATTAAAACAAATCAAAAATCCGATGTGGTGATGCCTAAGATACTCGGCATTGCGTTGCCGCTATCTGCTACATCTTATCTGAATGCAATTCTCAGGACTGTTGAGAACGCAATGATTCCTGCGCGTCTTCTTGTATATGGTCTTTCAGCGGAGGCTGCTATGAGCATGTATGGTATGATCAAGGGAATGGTGCTGCCCATATTGTTTTTCCCCTCGTCATTTCTTACTTCACTTTCTTCTATCCTGATACCCTCAGTAGCAGGAGACAATGCTTTGTCTAATGAAAGAAGAGTATCGGATACATTGTCCAAGGTTCTGCATTTTACATCCATTTCGGGCATTTTAGTTGTAGCTGTTTTTGTTGCTTTTCCAAATGAAGTTGCCCTTGCCGTATACAACGATTCACAGGTAGGACTGATGATTAAAATAATATCCTACGTCTGTCCCTTCATGTATTTAAACATGGTTATTTCATCCATGCTGAACGCTTTGGGTGAGCAAATGTGCTCCTTCAAGGTCAATATTATTGAATCTGTACTGAAAATTTCAATAATTTATTTCTTCGTTCCCATTTATGGCTTTAACGCGTACTTATTTGCACTTTTTATAACCACCATACTCAATACAATTTTATATCTCATGAGACTGCTGCAGGTATCGTGCATAGTATTCGAGGTCGGCAACTGGATTTTCAAGCCGGTTATATCAGCCGCTGCTGCAGGATTTTTGTCTAAAGCAATATATAACTTATTTGCGTCAAATTCTTCAAACAATATAATTTCATTAATTTCTTCCATAATAATATTGTGCCTTTTATATTTGATGGGGTTAATTTTTACAAAAAGTATTCATTTATCCACAATTAACGAAATAAAAAGATATGCGCACAGATAATGTCAATGTATAAATGTTGATGGATTACAACAAATTGGCACAGTGTCCTCAGGATATTTCTCCTATAATTTCAAAAAATACTATCAAATAAACAATTCAGAAATTCAGGAGATATAATATGCAATATGACATAATAAATTTGACAGTATTCTTTTTTATATATGGTTTTTCAGGCTTCTTGCTGGAAACAGCATTCAGAAGCATAGTCAACAAAAGATTGTACGTAAGCAGGGGCTTCCTTACGAATTTTTTCTTACCCTTGTATGGCTTATGCGGAGTTATGATAATAATGATTTTTACGCTGAGTGAAATCACAATGGATCGTCTTTCCGGTCTGATATTTGCAACCATTGCAAGCATTATTACCGTAACATTTCTGGAATATGCGACAGGCAGAATTTTAGATCAGGTCTTTCATTGTAAATTATGGGACTACACGGACTTACCCTATAATCTTCATTCATATATATGTCTGGATTTTTCACTTGGATGGGGGGTTATTGCTCTAATACTTGCCGGCATTATACATCCACTGATGGAAATTGTTGTTTATGCAATACCGGATACAACGAAATTAATTTTTTCATACTTTGTTTCCTGTGTGCTGTTTGTAAATGCATCATACAACATGAGAAAGATGTACCATTTGTCCTCCCGTGTATAAACAGGGGAATGCATCAAATCTGTTTGTTCACTGTCGTTCACACAGATTTGGCATTCTGTGTATTTGACCTACCGCCATTTTTCTCTCCCTTTGGTCGTAAAAATGGGGTTAGGGCATAAAGAAAGGTTGCTGGATTTTGTTTTTCAGCAACCTGTTTACTTATCGTATCAATCTTAATGCACTTATAACCGCCGGTACTATCTGTTTCTTCCTTGAAACGCACTTATCCACATACATTCCCTGAAATACACTTTCTTCTTCAAATATTCCTCTGACCAGTCTTTCCTTGTTAGAGGTGTAGAAAATATAGGAGCCTTCATTAATAATATCGGTAACTGCCATAATTATCATAAAATAATCCTTGTCATATGTCATGCTGTCTATCAATCTTATGTATTCATCTTTACTGTTCATTATCTGATTGATATCAAGTGTGAAAACCTGCGATATGCCTACATTTTTATAAACTAAATTAAATTTTTTGAAATCCTGGAACAGAATTTCCTCCATTGTCTTTCCTTCAAGAGAGGTTCCTGCTCTGAACATTTCCATCGCATAGTTATATAAATCCAAATCCACTATTTTTGACAGCTCTTCAACTGCGTCTTTGTCCTTTTCAGTGGTTGTGGGAGATTTCAACAGCAGTGTATCTGAAATAATTCCCGACAGCATAAGTCCTGCAGCTTCTTTGGTAATTTCGATACCATGCTCCTTGTACATGTAATAAATTATCGTATTGGAGCTTCCAACGGGTATGTTTCTGAAAATAATCGGGATTGATGTTCTTATATCGCCTATTTTATGATGATCTATCACCTCAAGTATTTCAGCATCCTCCAGACCCTCCGCACTTTGATTCATTTCATTGTGGTCAACAAGTATGACCCTTTTCCTCTGAGGATTAATCAAATGATTTCTGCTGAGCATGCCTAAATATTTGTTGTCCTTTGATATGATCGGGAACTTGGAATGCTTGGATTGCTCAATGTCTTCCTTGCAGTCATTCAAATAATCATCTTCGACAAACATCACAATATCCTTATCCTTCATAATATCCCTGACATATTTGGATAAGGCAATATTTTTTGCAGTATAGTAGGTATGGTATGACGTTCTTATGATATTTACCTTGTTTTCATATGCCAGGCTCAGAAGTTCAGACGGAACCTCCATATCTCCTGTCACAATAATCAGTCTGACTCCGGTTTCAATTGCATATTCAATTACATCGTATCTGTCTCCTACGATTACTATTGAGTTTTTATTAACGATGGACGTCTTTCTTAAGGTGCTTTCCTCAAAAGAAGCGACGATTATTTCTCCGTCAATAATGTCGTCAAATTTCAGCAGACTTTTGCCCAAAAGTGTTTCTATGATATTGTCATAGGAAGTGCAGATATGCTGTTGATCCGTATTGATCAAGCTCATTGCAATATCCTTCATGGTTATGATGCCTGACAGTACTCCCTCGTTATTTACTATTGGGAGTGTTCTGAGCTTATTTTCATTCATATGAAAATATGCAAAATGAACGGATCTGTCCTTACTGAATGGAGTAATCCTGTCATAATCCAGATCCTTGAGCTGTATTTTTACATTGTCCAGTATTTGCGGTGTAGCTACATTGAAATAGTTGAGCACAAACTCTGTTTCTTTATTTATACCGCCGAGTATGTACGGCTCCGACGGTTCACCGATTTGATTTTTCAGCCGCGACAGTACAATTGCCGAACAAACGCTGTCAGTATCAGGAGTCTTATGACCAAATATTAAATTATGCTTCATATGTTCCTCACATTTAGTTTTTATATCGTAAATCGTCGCCATAAAATTTAAGCGGCACAAAGTTATTAAAAATCCTTGATGTAATTCTGTCCGAATAAGTATCCCTCAGCTGCTCCAGGGATAAATTTGTTGAAATAATTATTCTTTTATTATTAATCAATCTTTCATTAATTATGTTAAACAGCTCTGCATTTGTAAATGAATTGCTCACCTCGGTACCGAGATCATCTATTATGAGCAGCTCGCATTCAAAAATCATATTGTAATTGATTAAATTTTCTTCACTTTCATTTTGCTTGTTAAACTTATGATTCTCCACTATTTCAAACAATGAGAAGGACGTCTGATATAGAACGGAGATTTCACGGCTTATGAGTGCACTTGCTATGCAGTTGCACATAAATGTTTTTCCCAGACCCGTACTGCCGTAAAGCAAAAGATTCATATTGGAATCATGGAAGTTAGAGCAAAAATCCTCGCTTATTTCCAGTATATAGTACATATTTTGTCTCGGAGTGAGCTTTTCATTTTTATATGGCTCATTGCCAAAAACATTTATGTCAAATGTATCAAAGTTTTCCCTGCCCAGCATGTACTCCATATTGGACATAGAATACAGGCTGCTGATTATCTGCTTGTTTAAACAGCTGCATTTTTTTCCGTCATCATAATATCCCGTATCATTGCATTTTTTACATTCGTATTCAATGTCCAGATAATTTTCAGCAATATTGTTTTCTTCGTAAATATCAGCCTTAGATTTTTTTATCTGATCTATCTCTTCTTTTAATTTCAGTACTTCTTCATCTAAATTATCAGATCCGGATAAAAACAATTTGGACAACCTTATGCTTAAAAGCTTGATATTATCGTCTGTCTCTTTCAGCTGCGGAATTCTTTCATAGAGTTTTTCCTTTTTTATATCTGCATTATGTGCTGCTCTGAGACGTTTTTTATTGTATTCGGTCATTATATTTTCAAGGATTTGCTTATTCATTACCTTCATCTCCCTCCTCAGGCATGCTTAACCCTAACTTGTTAAGCTTCTTTTCAAATCTTTTTCTTGCAATTTTCTCCAGGTCGTCACCGGTGTAATCATCACTTTGTATAAAATTGTGAAACTTATTTTTTGCTCTGGGTGTTTCCTTTGCCGGTGTCTTTATCTTGGCTTCGGGCTTTTTATCATTTTTTAAATCCTCAATGGTCTTGTAGCCGTTTTTATACCATTCGCTGAGTATTTTATCAAAGTAGTTCAAGTTAGGGTTGTTGATTTTAGTTGAGTTATCTAAACATTTCAATATCATTTCCATTGAAAATGACCACTCATCAACCCATCTGTCAATTAATTTCATTTCGGCTTCCGTGAGTGTTCTGTTGAATCCGAGGGCTTTACTCACACGGGAATAAATTGAGAATCTGTCATTTCTTTTTTCCAGATATTCAACCATCGTATCAATATCATTGATCCCCTCATCATGCCATGCAGTAACAATGGACTCTATATAACTGAATGCTTTTTTCTTCTTGTTATTTATTGAATAGCTGAATGCCTGAGCCATTATTTCAGGCTTCATTTTATAGTCGTTAAGCCACTTTACTATTTTTTGTTTTTCGGCGATTTTTAAAGGTCTGCCAAACATGTCCTCTATTTCTTCCATCATCTTTTTATTTTCTGATCCCTTGACAGAGGAAATAAGGGCATCATTCATATTGTCGTTATCTTTGTTCTTTATAAATTTATATATTTTGTCGATATATAGCTGCTTAAGATTGACAAATTCTACGCAATAATTATACTCGTCATCTGTGTGATGTTTAACGATAATTCCTTCCTTCTCCCAATAATCCCATGCTCTCAGAACATCGGACAATGGAAGCTTCAAATGCTTGGAAATTGTATCATTGTTAAAGTTATACTGCTTATCCTTTGCATACTTATAGCCCATGATATAAACCTTTACACACGTTCCGTCCGCATCAGGCATGTAATCGTTGATAAATATATTCTCTATAGGGGTATCACCCAAATCTATCTGCATTTCCTGAAGAATAAAATACATAAAAAACTCCTTTTTGGTAACAATATTTTACAGGGAATTGTAATATAATTGTAACAATCTTGTTATGAATTTGTGAAAACATTTTTCTATTTAAACAATTGACAACATATCCTGTTTAATATTATAATGTTGTCAGATGATTTAATTAAGAGAACAGTAATAACTATTTAATTATATCATTTTTTGTTTAAAAGCAAAACAACTTTTTATAGTGATATAATTAACTACGATAACCAAACAGGAAGTAAACTATGAAAAAAAGAAAAGCGTCACCTAAAAAGAAACCCATTATAAAAAAAGAAAACGTTGAAATCTTTAAACAATTCCCTGAAAAAAAATATAGACAAGTCTTCGATAAAATAAAAAAGATTCCATTTTCGCAATACA
>JAFACY010000200.1 GCA_023425285.1 Bacillota bacterium | reverse complement strand
CAGGGCTTTGCAGAAATAACAATGGGAACAGGAATAATAGTAATAGCAATAGCATCGATAATAATAGGAGATACCGTATTAAAGAACAATAAAAAACTAAAGAACACAACAAGAGCAATAATAGGAGCGATAGTATACAAGTTCATAGGTAACCTTGCAATAGATTTAGGTCTTGCCCCAACAGATTTAAAAGCAATAAATGCAATAATAGTAATATGCTTTTTAAGCTACAACACCTTCGGAACACAAATAATAAAGAAAAAAACAGGAGGAATATATGCTGACAATCAATAATCTGTCCAAAAGCTTCAATAAAGGAACAGAAAACGAAGTAAAAGTATTTGAAAACTTCAGCCTTCACATAAACAAGAACGAATGCACAGCCATATTAGGGGCAAACGGCTGCGGAAAAAGCACGCTGTTTAATATAATCAGCGGAGTAACAACAGCCGAAAGCGGAGAAATCACAATAAACGGTAAAAGTATAAACAACATGAAAGAAAACGAAAGAGCAAAGTTTATAGGAAGAGTACATCAGGACCCGTCAAAAGGAGTGTCACCGTCACTGACAATATTAGAAAACATATCATTGTCAGACAAGAAATGTACAAACTTTTCATTAAAAAGACTGATAAACAAAAACAGAATACAAAACTATAAGGAAATATTGAAGACACTTGATTTAGGATTAGAAAACAAATTGGACACAGAAGTTAAATATCTGTCAGGAGGACAAAGACAGTCGTTGTCACTTTTGATGGCTACGATAATAAAGCCCGAGTTACTGCTTTTAGATGAGCATACGGCAGCACTTGACCCGAAGACATCAAGGCTGATAATGGAGAAAACGAGAGAGCTGATAAAGACGCAGGCGATAACAACCATGATGATATCCCACAATGTGAACGATGCCATAAAGTTCTCAGACAGGATAATAATGCTTGACAGAGGAAGTGTGGTATTGGATGTGAGAAACGGACAGATAACAGAGAAGGAACTGATGGAGATATATAATTCACGCAATTACAGTCCGTTTTCAAAGGCGGTATGATAATGGAAGAGCAATTGACATGCAGTAGGTCAGAGAGTGAATCGTAAAAAAGGAGACTATTATGAAACTAAAAAGATTAGTGGCAGCATTATTATTTATACTTATGATTTTATCCGGATGTACACAAGGAGCATCAGGAACTCCGTATACACCGGATAAATCAGATACACCAAGTACTGCTGAGACACCCGTGACATCATCTGAAAAATTTGTCATAGGGATTTCACAGCTGATTGAGCATCCCGCATTGGATGCATCAAGGCAGGGCTTTATAGATGAGCTTAAAAACCAAGGTATAAATGTCGAACTCATAGATCAGAATGCACAGGGAGATCCGAACAATGCACTTATGATTGCGCAGAAATTTGTAAGGGATGATGTTGATTTGATATTTACAATTGCAACCTCGACCTCACAGTCGGCAAAACAGGCAATTAAGGGAACCGATGTACCGTTGATTTTTACGGCAGTAACCGATCCGGTATTTTCTCAGCTTGTTACCGACTTAAATGTTACGGATGAAAATATTACAGGTGTTGTGGATGCGGCACCTATAAAAGAAAATCTGGAATTATTCAAAGAATTGAAAGAGGATATAAAATCCATAGGTATAATTTACAACATAGGTGAATCAAACTCCGAAGTACAGGTTGAACAGACAAAGGAAACAGCCGAAGGAATGAATCTGAAAATAGAAACAGTGGGCATTGCATCTGCCAATGATATACCGCAGGCAATAGATACCATTTCTAAAAAGGTAGAAGGTCTATATATAATTACCGACAACATGGTTGCTACGTCCATGCCTCTTGTTGCTAAGCTTTCACAGGAAAAGGGACTGCTGACAGTTTCTGCCGACGGTACACACGTTACGGAAGGCATACTGATTTCAAAGGGTATCAGCTACTATGAAATAGGCAGACAGTCGGCTGTTATTGCAAAGCAGGTGTTGGCAGATAAAAAAGACATAGCAGATATTCCGGTTCAGGCATCACAAAACCTTGAGAAGAAGGTAAATGTGAAAACAATGGAAGCTTTAGGCTTTGCAAAGGATAACAAGGCATTTGAAGGAGCCGAATTTGTTGAGCAATAGACCGGCAATGGATAGGCCGTTTATTAGCGATAGAGAAGCAATTGCTGAAGAGAAGTGAAAGACTTCTCTTCAGGCTGCTGAAAAAGCCCACCTGCGTCGTTGCCGCTGCGACGGTCAATCCTCACGTATGTCTAATACGCTGCGGTTGCCCGTCTTCCGGCGCCTTGCAGGATGAACTTTTTCAACAGCCTACCATCTTGATGATTTTGTCATCAATCTGAAGAGAAGTGAAAAACTTCTCTTGTTTTTTTTAATATGCAATTATATAATTGTTTATAAATTTAAAAGGGAGTATGCATTAGCTGTGATTTCTGATTAGCTATAATCAATTGCTATTCAATCGAGGTCTAATTGCAAATCTATAGATATGAGAAACATAAAAATGATAATTCAATATGACGGCACTCGTTACAAGGGCTGGCAGAAGCAGAATGAAGGTGTCAATACCCTGCAGGGAAGGCTTGAAAATATTTTAAATGACATGACGGGTGAAGAAATAACACTCATCGGGTGCGGCAGGACTGACGCAGGAGTTCATGCATTAAATTACACCGCTAATTTTCACACAAATTCTAAGATGAGTGCTGAGGAAATGTCAGAATATATAAACGAAAGACTGCCTGAGGATATTGCCCTGCTGTCATTAAAAAATGCAAGCGAAAGATTTCATGCACGTTATAACATATTATCAAAGACATATATATTCAGAATCAATAACGGTTCGGTAAAGAATGTGTTCGACAGAAAATATTTACATAGGGTAAATGAAAGTCTGGATCTGAATAAAATGAGACAGTGTGCGGAGATTTTGGTAGGCACACATGATTTTCAGAGCTTTACCACACTGAAATCTAAGACGAAGTCAATGGTGAGAACCATTAATTATATTAATATAGAAGAAAGAGACAACATAATAGAGATTGAAATAAACGGGAATGGATTCTTATGGAATATGGTGAGGATTATAACAGGCACATTGATTGAAGCAGGAACAGGCAGGATCGAAGCTTCCGATGTGGAAAATATTTTAGCGGCTAAAAAAAGAGCTGAAGCCGGACCGATGGTGCCGCCAAAAGCATTGTTCCTGAAGGATGTTGAATATTAAAATATATAATAAGGAAGGAAGACATTTTGAACTATTTTGAAGAAAGCTTAAAATTACATGAAAGAAACAGAGGAAAAATAGAAATAATATCTAAAATTAAGGTGGAAACAAGAGAGGATTTAAGTCTCGCTTATACACCCGGAGTTGCACAGCCCTGCATAGAAATACATAAGAACGAGGATGAGGTATATAAATATACCTCAAAGGGTAATATTGTTGCCGTGGTAACTGACGGGACCGCAGTTCTCGGTCTGGGAGATATAGGTCCGAAGGCAGCACTTCCCGTAATGGAAGGCAAATCCATTTTGTTTAAGGAATTTGCCGGCGTTGATGCATTCCCAATATGCATAGATTCAAAAAATGTTGATGATATAGTTAAGACCGTAAGAATGATTGCTCCGGGTCTGGGTGGAATAAATCTGGAGGACATAGGAGCGCCAAGATGCTTTGAGATAGAAGAAAGACTGAAAAAAGAGCTTGATATCCCAGTTTTTCACGATGATCAGCACGGAACGGCAATTGTGGTTTTTGCCGGCTTGATAAATGCTTTGAAAATTGTCAATAAAAAAATAGAAGATATAAAGATAATCATTAACGGAGCAGGTGCAGCAGGTACGGCAATTGCCAATTTATTGATGGCAGCAGGAGCAAAAAATATAATAGTATGCGATAAGTCGGGCGCTTTATACGACGGCATGCTAAGTGTGAACGAAGCAAAATCCCAATTGGCTAAGGCAACAAATCCTGATAAGGAAAAAGGCTCTTTGGCAGATGTTATGAATAATGCGGATGTGTTTATCGGCGTATCTGCCGCTAATATCGTTAATCCTGAAATGATTAAATCAATGGCTGAGAACTCTGTTATCCTGGCTATGGCTAATCCTACTCCCGAAATTATGCCTGATATTGCAATAGGGGCAGGAGCGAGGGTAGTGGGAACAGGCCGCTCGGATTTCCCTAATCAGATAAACAACGTGTTGGTTTTTCCCGGCGTGTTCAGAGGTGCACTGAATGTGAGAGCAAAGGAAATTAATCTGGATATGAAGATAGCGGCAGCTTATGCTATAGCAAATTACATTCCTGCCGATGAATTAAACGAAAACAACATCATTCCAAGTGCTTTGGATAAGGGCGTGGCAAGCGCCGTTGCTAAAGCGATAGAAGAAGCGGCAAGAAAATCAGGTGCCGCCAGATTGCAGTAACGGCTTTATAGTATATAGTATAAAAAAACAAATAAAGCTCATCCTAAAAGGTGAGTTTTATTTGTTTTTTGAATTAAAGGAGTGATTGAATGGAAATTAAAAATAAAGCTACTGCAGGAGTATTGGAAAACAACGATATTTTTGTGGTGGTTGAACCGAACGGAAATGGAATTGATTTGCATCTTGAATCAACAGTCTGCAATCAATTTGGCGAAGAAATTGAAAAGACTGTGCAGGATGTGTTAAATGAATTTAAGATTGAAAACATAAAAATACAATTAAAGGACAGAGGAGCTGTTGACTATGCAATACGTGCAAGAGTCGAGGCTGCCCTGAAAAGAGCCGGAGGTGCATAAAATGAGAAGAAGTATGCTTTTTATACCCGGAAACGCGGCAGGAATGTTGTTGAACGTCGATGTACTCGGAGCCGACAGCGTGGTATTGGATTTGGAG
>JAFACY010000180.1 GCA_023425285.1 Bacillota bacterium | reverse complement strand
CTGTTAAGGATGTAACTTCAGCAGTATATCCAGGATTAAACGAAGACTTAAAGGATAACCGATTTTTCCACGCCGTCCATTCAACATTGCCGCAGGTGTACCCTCCATTTTCTAAAAACCTGATTGCAGCATGCATTTTATCAATAGATGTCTTTGCTGTCGTGTTGTTATAATAAGCACTGCCCGTCTTATTTTCGACCCAAAGCGAAGGATCCTTATCAATTTGACCCGTTGCCAGTGCTCCTGCAATTTTTATATCTTTATCTATACCGTTTTTGAAATCAGTAACTGCATCTTTGAACTTAGCTACAGCAGCGTCTCGGTCTCCACCTTCAGCTACCAGTATTCTGTGAGTCCATTCCTTGCATTTTTCTTCTTCAGTTTTTTCATAATTAGGACAGTCAGCTTCTGTACATGGAGAATTTAAAAAGTATGTCTCAAAGCTTTCAGCTTCAGCTTTATATTCTTTCAGCAGGCTCAGCAGTGCTGAAAGCTGAGATGCAGACTCATTGATTTCATTTACATAGCTTTCTGCAAGCTCAACAATGTCTTTTTCTCCACCTTTCTCAACTATATTAAGAAGATTTAGATTTGCATAAAATTGTGGGTTAAGTTTCGACTTGAATCCTATAAAAAATTGCAGTTGTCCGCCTAAAAATCCTCCATATCCTGCCTTTTCAACTCCACCTTTTTTAAAATATGTCACTGCAGCAGAGTATTTGTCATTAAAAGCTTTATTAAAATTAGTTTGATTATAGTTTTTTGTGTCCTTTAATTTAATATCGTCTGCCTTAAGTCTCGGATCATCACAGTTGCCTGCAACAATTGCTTCAGCTACCCCCAGATCCCTGTCGATATTATCTGCAAAGTTGCCAAGCTCTGCCTTGATATCAACCTTGTAGCCGTTTCCAAAGTCCGCCTCTCCGTACATTGAAGAGATCAGCCTTATTTCATCTCTTGCAGCCTTCAGCCTTTGAACAAGCGCATGATATTCTGACACTGAGTCGCTTGCCGCAAAAGCAAATGATGGTACCATGGTTATAACCAGTGCAAAGACGAGCAAAAGTGACAGTAACCGTTTCCATGTACCATGAATTGAATTGTTCATTTTGTTATTCCTCCATATAAAATATTCTCCCTATACAGCCTACGTATATTGACGGGATTGTATTAACAATCTGTAGATATTTTATCAATTGCAAATTTTATTTCGATTTCATTTCAATTACAAAATAATTAAATGTAATTACAAAAACAATGAATGTAATTACAAATTACAAAAATAATTTTATTTACTTGTTGACATATGTGTTTATGTATGTTATTGTTAGTGAGTATTACAGATGTATTTATAGATATCACATGTTTTTAGAGATCATATAAGTGTTTGTATATGATTTGTAAAAATGTGTGATTTTTTTTAACTTACATTGGGATATAATAAAAAGTAGGAGGTACCTCATGAATAAAGGTACAGTAAAATGGTTTAACGCAGATAAAGGATTCGGATTTATTACAGCAGAAGGCGGAGAAGACGTATTTGTTCACTTCTCATCTATCCAGGGGGACGGATTCAAATCATTAGACGAAGGTCAGGCAGTTAGCTTTGATATTACTCAAGGCAACAGAGGACCACAAGCATCTAACGTACAAAAAATATAACTATATTTTTATCGTAAGACTACCAAAAGCCGAATTAAATTCGGCTTTTTTTATTATTCAATGTTGTTATAAATCATTCTGTAGTATGAGGTTTTAAATCCTAATTTCTGATACAGAGTTCTTGCTCTTTTGTTTTCCAAATCTACATGAAGAGAAAGGCGTCCTTCGGTTGTTTCAATCAGGTAATTCAAAAGCTCTGATGCTATTCCTCTTCCCTTATTTCCCTCCTTGGTGCCTATATATACTAAGTGGTATGTAGGAATTACCTTTTCAAATCCAAGATTTACAACTACACCTATGCCTTGCGGAACATTATTTCTTAATGCTATAACTATGAATCCGTTTCTCATGGCAAACTCTATGGCTTCTTCGGTTTCATCCAATGTATCGGAATAATCCTGCAGCCACTCCTTTGTCCACTTAGTAAGTGTTTCCTTTGAATATTCCTTGAAGTTTTCAACTCTTATCAGCTCCAGGTCACTTTTACCGTTATTCAGGATTATAACATGCTTACCGTTCTTTATTTTTCCCTCATTTGCCAGCTTGTAAAATCCTGCAAATGAATATCCCTCCTGTGATGTTAAATATATATGCTCTTGTTTTCTTAAAAAGTTAACACTTTCCATCAGCAGAGCTTCATCCACAGGAATTATTTTTCCGTCTGTATCATTGATAGCGTTTAATGCCTCCTCCAGTAGAGCACCATCATCAGCAAATAAATTCTTTGTATATTTGTTCGCCCTCACATTAAAGTCATCAATGCTTATGTCATTTAGTTCAAGATTCTTTTTATAATCATTGTATATGGTATTTCCGTGTGGTATTGTGCAGGAAAATATCTGAGGGTATTTGTTTATTTCACCTTCAACCCATTTGTTAACAAAGCCGTTATATAATCCCGATACAGTATATCCATTGCTTAGCTGTGTAAAAACAGTTGAGATATTATCACCCAGTCTCTCTGCAATTTCCTCTCCTATTTTTTGCAGGGACACTATGCTCAGATGCTTGTTTCCATATGAATTCGACGCATTGTAACAGTTATTTTCCTTGCAGTATTTTTCTATCAATTCATGCTTATTATTGGTTTTACTGTGCCTGAAATCTGCAAATGACATGTTTTGAAACAGAGATTTTTTCCATTGCTCATTTTTAAATAAAGAAACCCTTATATCAATATCATATTTTTCGGAATAATTAATAATTGACTTTATATAATCACTTGGTCCGTCAACCAGCAGAGTGCTGCGCTTACGTACTATGGCATCCTTAACCAGCGTTTCGGAAATTCTGTCATATTTATTTCCGTATGGATTTGCACCTTCCAGCTTCAAATAAATTTCTTCCACTCCCAGAGCCTTCTCTAATTTTTTTGACCTCATCAGCGGAGTCTTACCTGTATTTATCAAAACATCACTTCCTTTTCGTATATTTTTCTTAATTAATTATTTATTATACCACAATATACTTGAAACTTGAACATTTGGAAAATATATGCAAAATCAAAGAGGCAAACCGATAAGGATTCACCTCTTTAATTTTACTATTTCATCGCTTTTGCCAGCTTTAAAAACAATGCATCCGGGTATGGATGCTTCGAAAGATATTCCATGGTATTGTTATCAAATCCTGTTTTTTCCTGGACTAATTTCTTGGCCGCGTTAACCTGACCCTGTTCCCAATCTGCCAATATTTTAAAATAATCATTTGGATCTATTGCAATATTGTCAGCTTTTCTTCTGACTTCAAAATGCAGATGACTTCCGGTAGCATATCCTGTCTGTCCCTCAAATCCTATCAGTTGACCCTTTGCAACAGTTTCACCTGCATTTACAAGCCTCACTGCCAAATGACAAAAGAATAAATAAAATCCGTTCAAGTCATCCATCTTAATATAATTGCCCCATTCCCACGTCAGATTGCTTCTGTCAGTTATAATTTGAGATGTTATAATTGTTCCGTTAGTGGGAGTAATTATATTTTTACTGTCTATACCTACATAATCGTTTCCTTTATGAAATCTGGAGTCACCATTGCTTAGCTTACGAGGACCATAGCTGCTGCTTAATGTATATTTACCATCATATAGCCTCAATTTTTTCACATCCTAAAATTTTAAGGTACCTTTGTCTTAATATATGCAGCTATGACTTATAAAGCGACTATCTTGTACTTTTTCTTGCCGATTTTGTACAAATCATTTCCCTGATTATCTATTATTACCGTTACTGGAAAATCCTCAATTCTCAATTTGTATATTGCCTCTGCTCCTAAATCAGGAAATGCTATAACTTCAGCTTCCTTTATGGCCTCAGCCAGCAAAGCTCCCGCACCTCCTACGGCCGCAAAGTAAACCGCATTATTCTTTATTATGGAATCCACAACCTGCTGACTTCTAAATCCCTTACCTATCATTCCCTTAAGACCTTTATCCATCAACAGTGGAGCATATGCATCCATCCTTGTGCTTGTTGTTGGTCCCGCAGACCCGATAGGCTGTCCGGGTTTGGCAGGACATGGTCCCACATAATAAATTGTCTGATTCCTTATATCCATAGGCAGCTCTTCACCTTTATCGATAAGCTCTGCCAATCTTTTATGTGCCGCATCACGTCCTGTGTATATTATGCCGCTGAACAGGACTCTGTCTCCGGCCTTGAGATTATTGATTACCTCATCCGTCAGCGGAGTATTAACTTTCTTTATCATATTACTGCCTCCTGATGCCTTGCAGCATGGCACTGAATATTTACCGCAACAGGCATGCTTGCTATATGAGCGGGGAAAGTTTCAATATGTACCGCCAAAGCTGTAATTCTTCCTCCGAATCCCTGGGGACCAATTCCAAGCTTATTGATTTCCTCCAGTAATTCTTCTTCTATTCTTGCTATGTCAGGGTTCGGATTACGTCCTCCCACTTTTCTCAACATTGCTTGTTTCGCAATTAAGGTTGTCTTCTCTATTGTTCCTCCTACACCTATCCCGACTATTATGGGAGGACACGGATTAGGTCCTGCCTTTTCAACGGTATCCAATACAAATTGCTTTATTCCCTTTACACCATCGGATGGCTTGAGCATTGCCAAGGCGCTCATGTTTTCGCTTCCGCCTCCCTTTGGAGCAAATATCAATTTTATTTTATCTCCGGGCACTATTTTTATATGTATAATTGCCGGTGTATTATCTCCCGTGTTTTTTCTTACTATGAATGGATCATCAACTGCCGATTTTCTGAGATATCCGTTTTTATATCCTCTTCTGACTCCTTCATCTATCGCATCATTTAAATCTCCGCCTGTTAATCTTACATCCTGCCCCAATTCCAGAAATATAACCGCAAGACCCGTATCCTGACAGATAGGAACATTATTTTTTCTTGCTATTTCCTGGTTTCTAATAATATCCCCTATTATGTCTTTAGCCAAAGGAGATTCTTCCCTTTCCAAAGCATCTTCCAGCGATTTTTTTACATCCTGGGGGAGGTAATAATTTGATTCGATACACAGTCTTTCAACAGTATCTGATACTAATTCTACGTTAATTTCTCTCATCTTTTCTCACCTTAAATATTTTATTTGATTATATATGAAATGCGTACTTGTTACAATAATTAGTTTAATTTTCAATAATATTTTTTATTTTTATTGCAAATAATAGCTGTAAATATTATAATTAATTAGGAAAAAATATGACAGGAGTCTGATATGACTTTGGATGATAAAAAGAAATTTATAATTAACATAGCCTTTATTCTTACGATTTACGCTGTTTTATATTTTGTATTTGTTTATGTAATTCATTGGATCATGCCTTTTATTGTAGGATTTTTAATAGCGCTTGCTCTGAGACCTATAGGAAAATTCATCAGAAAATATATTCAGGGCGGTACAGGAAAGGGAGTTGCTATATTTGTAGTGGCTTTATTTTATGCCTTTGTGGCAATACTTTTGTGGTTATTCATTACCTTTTTAATTACTCAGCTCACAGATTTAATTTATTCGCTGCCCGGTCTTTACTTCAACAAGGTTGAACCCATACTGCTTGAATTCTACGACTGGATAGTGGCAAATATGGAGTTAATTTCCGAAGATGCTGCCAAAACCATATCGCAAGTTATCACAAACGGAATCAACTACATATCTGATGTTATTAAAAATATTTCAATAAATATAGTTCAGATGGCAACAAAGCTGATATCCAATTTTCCGCTATATTTAATATCAGTAATATTTACAATAATTTTATCAGTCTTTATAAGTGTTGAATACGACAATATTGTAGCCTTTATCAAGAGACAATTACCTGACAAATTCAACTCCACCTTTGAGGAAACACGAGTATTTTTAATAAAAAAGGTTTGGAGAATGATAAAATCCTACATAATAATTATGTTTATTACATTCTTCGAAATTCTGGTGGGTTTAACAATTCTGGATGCCAAGTACGCACTGCCGATTGCTGCAATAATAGCAATACTCGATATAATGCCTGTGCTTGGTACAGGAGGAATATTGATACCGTGGGCTATTGTCGAGGTTATACTAAAAAATTACACCTTGGGATTTGGATTATTTGCGTTATATCTGGCAGTAACCATTATCAGAAATGTAGTTGAGCCGAGAATTGTAGGGTATCAGATAGGCCTTCACCCTATTATTACAATAACTGTAATGTATGCGGGTCTTAGATTGTTCGGATTCTTCGGATTGCTTATGGCACCGATAACGGCAATAGTAGTAAAATACTTAAACGATACGGGAAAAATTAAATTATATAAATAAGCAAACTAAAAGCAAGGTTGTTCACCTTGCTTTTTAATTTATATTAATTAAATTATACCTTGTGCCATCATAGCATCAGCTACTTTTTTGAATCCTGCCAAGTTAGCTCCTGCTACTAAGTTGTATCCCAAGCCTGCTTCTTCTGCTGCAGCAACGCTCATTTCATAGATATTTTTCATGATACCGTATAATTTAGCATCAACTTCTTCAAATGACCATGAATATCTCATTGAGTTCTGGCTCATTTCCAATGCTGATGTAGCAACTCCACCTGCATTAACAGCTTTTGAAGGAGCAACTATCATTCCGTTATCCATCAAATATTTTAATGCTTCGTTTGTTGTAGGCATGTTTGCAACTTCTATATAATATTTAGAACCGCTTGCTACTATTTTCTCAGCTTCTACCATACCAATTTCATTTTGAGTAGCACATGGCATATAAACATCAGCTTTAACACCCCATGGTTTTTGTTTTGCAAAGAATTCCACTCCGAATTTATCAGCGTAATCCTGAACCTTATCTCTTCCTGAATTTCTCATTTCTAACATAAATTCTTCTTTTTCGCCTTTAACTCCGTTTGGATCGTAAATGTATCCGTCTGGACCTGAAATAGCAACTACAGTTCCGCCTAATTGATTAATCTTTTGAACTGCTCCCCATGCAACGTTACCGAAGCCTGATACTACAAATGTCTTGCCTTTAACTTCTTCACCAAAGTGTTTTAATAATTCCTGAGTATAATAAACAGCACCGTAACCTGTAGCTTCTGTTCTTGCTAAGCTTCCGCCGTATGGTATACCCTTGCCTGTTAATACTCCGTTTTCAAAAGCTCCTCTGATTCTTCTGTATTGTCCATACATGTAACCAACTTCTCTTGCTCCAACGCCTATATCTCCTGCAGGAACGTCAACGTCCGGTCCGATATGTCTGAATAATTCAGTCATAAATGCCTGACAGAATCTCATTATTTCTGCATCTGATTTTCCTCTTGGGTCAAAGTCAGAACCACCTTTTGCTCCGCCTATCGGTAAGCCTGTCAATGAATCTTTGAAAGTTTGCTCGAATGCCAAGAATTTCATTATACTTAAGTTTACTGAAGGATGGAATCTCAAACCACCTTTGTAAGGTCCTATAGCTCCATTAAATTGAACTCTGTATCCTCTGTTAGCATGAACTGTTCCGTTGTCATCTACCCATGAAACCCTAAATGATATAACTCTTTCCGGTTCAACCATTCTTTCCAACAATCCAGCTTTTTCATATTCCGGATGTTTTTCAATCATTGGCTCTAAAGAATATAGTACTTCTTCAACTGTCTGAATAAATTCAGGTTCGTGAGAGTCTCTTTTTTTTACTGAGTCAATAATTCTTTCAATATATGCATTCATATGTAAAACCTCCATATAATTATAAATGTTTTTCCTTCTTTATTATATCAAAAGCAATTTACAATACAACAAATTTAATATTAACTATTTGTAATTTAATACTTTTACATGGACAAGTAATATGTACAAAACATATTTTTTAAGTTAAAATGTATTTTGTTAATGCCTAGTTATTATTATGTTAATAAAATGTAATAATTGTTTTTGCTAAAAAAACAGAGATGATAAATAATTAAAATCTCTGTTTCTGAAAATTATTCGCCTTTTTTCTTATTCATTTGATTGTAATAATAGGTTAATGAAAACAAGCTTTCATTCAAATGAACATTTTCCACATGTACATCATCGGGCATTCTCAAATCCTTAGGAGCAAAGTTCCAGATGGCTTTTATACCACACTGTACCAATTGTTCCGCAACTTGTTGGCTTACACTTTTCGGTGTACATATTACTGCGATATCTATGGTTTCTGCTTTCAAAAATTCTTCCAATTCATCAATGTCCTTTATTAACGCATTTCTCATGGACATTCCGATTAATTTAGGATTTTTATCAAACAATGCGACAACTTCATAATCTGCTTCATAGAAACCGGTATAATTTGCAATTGCCTGACCAATATTTCCGGCACCGATAATAATTAATTTGTATTTTTTATCCAAGCCAAGGATTCTCGCAATCTCGTTGCGTAAGTTTTCTACATCGTAGCCAAAACCCTGTTGTCCGAAACCTCCAAAGTTATTCAAATCCTGACGTATCTGGGATGCTGAGAAGCCTGTCATTTCACTTAATTCTCTGGATGAAGTCTTATTAAGACCCATTTTATTCAATTCTCCCAAATACCTGTAATACTTTGGCAATCTTCTTATTACTGCAGGTGAAATTTTATCATTATTGTTCATATACATGCCTCCTGCTTATATTTTAACAAACTTTTTTTTACAATGCAAATGTTTTTTTGCATAATAAACTTTTTTTCACAACTTTTTTGTATTTTTTTCAAATGATAGCGTTCGATTAAGTAATTATTTATATATATTCCAAACGTTATGAATTTTTCATAATGATGCTTTCAACAACATTTACTGCCTGCTCACATGCATCACAGCATTTTTCAAATCTGTTAAAAGCAATTGTCCAACTCATCAGTTCAATCGGATCCTTTGATGTCATATGCAACTTTCTTACTGCTTCCGTATATAGATTATCCCCATCTTCTTCTAATTTATTTATATAAACAATTTTATCATGAATAACTTTTGATTTTCGGAAATTTTTAAACTCTTCAAAAGCAACTTTCAATTCTTCGCAGCTTTTTAAAATTAATTTGGAAAATCTTAATGCCTCATTTCTGATTTCCTGAACATTGTACATATACATATGTACCAGTACGTCTTCAACACAATCCGCTATATCATCAATTTCATGAGTAAGAGCTATGATGTCTTCTCTCTCTATAGGCGTTATAAATTCTTTCGACAGCCTCCTGGTTATTTCATGTCCGCACAAATCAGCCGCATGCTCTATGTCATGCATCTGCTTCATTTTTTCTTCCAATGTTGAAGCATCAAAATTTATCAATACTTCATCCAGCATTTTAGCAGCATCACAGCAATATTCGGACAGTTGTACAAATGCATCAAAATAATCAAATTCTTTTTTACGAGCCATAATTCACCTCTAATTTAGTTAAATACAATCATAAATAATTTTGCCATCAAGTAACCTATTACTCCGCATCCCGGAAATGTCAGTATCCATGTTAAAACCATCTCGTTTACCAATTCCCAGTTAACGGATGATATCCTCTTAGCTGCACCTACGCCCATAATGGCAGTGGTCTTAGTGTGCGTCGTACTTACCGGGATCCCTGAAACCGAGGAAATCAGAAGGCAGGTTGCGGCAGCCATATCAGCTGAAAATCCCTGATATTTCTGTAAACGACACATATCCATTCCCACTGATTTTATAATTTTATACCCACCTATCGATGTGCCTAGAGCCATAATAACCGAGCATAAAATCATCATCCACGTAGGTACGACAAAGTCGGTGGCACTTGCTTGTCCATTAGCCAGGTATATACCAAGCATGAATACTCCCATAAATTTCTGACCATCCTGGGCACCATGCATGAACGCCATAGCTGCACCACTGGCAACCTGAGCATTTTGAAAAAAAACGTTTGTTTTTCTCCGGTTAAATCCTCTGAAAATCAGCTCCGTCAGCTTCACCGTTATCCATCCCAAAGCAAATCCTAAAAAAGTAGACAGAATTAATCCATATAAAACCTTAATCCACTCAGCCGCATTTATGCCCGCCAAGCTATTGTGTAAGGAAATTGCAGCACCTGAAATTCCGGCTATAAGAGCATGGCTTTCGCTTGTGGGTATACCAAACCACCAGGCTGCGGTAGCCCAGATTACTATGGCAAACATAGCGGCACACAGAGCAATCAGAGCTTCTCTTGAATTTCCTCCGAAATCAACCATTTTATAAATGGTCTGAGCAACATTGGCATTGATGATAGTCATAACAAATACGCCAAAAAAATTAAAAACTGCCGCCATCAGAATTGCTGACCGCACAGATATTGAACGCGTCGAAACACACGTTGCAATAGCATTAGGTGCATCCGTCCAACCGTTAACAAGGATTACTCCCATCATCAGCAAGGATGTTATCAATAAAATCGGATTGGAAATTGCCTGTGATAAAAAATCAGAAAAAGTTATAGCCATAATTTCTCCTGTTTCTATTTTTTATTTTACATCTCAGCTGTTTAACACAGCAAATTAAATATAACACATTTAAAACAATTATTCCATTAATTTTTAAATCGAATATAGGAAATTTGTCGGTAACTTTTTTTCATCACATTGAATATTATGAATAACGAGCAAAAATGGGAGGTATCTATGAAAAAATTTATTTCTTTACTGTTGGTTGTTTTACTTGTATCAGCGTTAGTCCTGACAGGGTGCGAGCAAAAGCAAACAGATGTGGCAAAGGTGCGTTTAATAGAAGTAACTCATTCTATCTTCTATTCACCGCAATATGTGGCTATTGAAAAGGGTTTTTTTGAAAAAAGGGGTCTGCAGGTTGAATTAACAAATGGAGGAGGAGCCGATAAATGTATGGCTGCCATGGTAAGCGGAGAAGCTGATATCGCCTTCATGGGACCGGAAGCAAGCGTATACGTTTATTTACAGGGGCGAGAAGATTATGCGGTTAACTTTGCACAGCTAACCCAAAGAGACGGTTCTTTTATTGTGGGAAGAGAAAAGGACGACAGCTTTACATTGGAAAAATTGAAGGGGCATACGATACTTGGAGGTCGTAAGGGCGGAATGCCTTTGATGGCATTGGAATATGCCATGAAGCAGGCAGGATTGACTCCCGGTGAGGACGTTGAAGTGAGAACGGATGTACAATTTGATATGATGGCAGGTGCATTTGCTTCCGGTGAGGCAGATTACACCACACTTTTTGAACCATTGGCTTCAACGTTTGAACTACAGGGCAACGGTTACGTACTGGAATCTGTCGGTAGTCTGGCGGGATATATTCCATATACATGCTACAGTGCTTTGGGAAGCTATATAGAAAAAAATCCTGACGTAATTCAAAGCTTTTCAGATGCACTTTACGAGGGAATGGTATGGGTTAACGAGCATTCGGCAGCAGAAGTGGCAGAAGTTATAGCACCTCAATTCCCTGATTCAGATAAGGAATTTATTGCAAAAATAGTTGAAACCTACAGGGAAATAGGAGCATGGAATCCCGATTTGGTGCTGGGAGAGGATGGTTACAACAGATTGATCGACATAATGAAGACAGCAGGAGAAATAGAAGAAGGTGCACCGTACGATAAAATACAAACTCCAAAATTTGCAACAAAAGCGAAAGAAAACTACGGTAAATAAGCAATGAAAGAAGAACCCTCCTCTGCTCAAGAGGTCGGGTTCTTCTCTTATTTATAATTATTTGACAGCCATTGCAAAACCTCTTCCAAGGTGATCCTCGGACCGTCCTTCCAGAAAATACTCACGCCGTCGGTATTCGGACGGGGTAAAACCTCCAAATCTCTGAGACTGTCATAGTTTTGATTTGCTTTCGGCAAATGCTGAGTATCGAAAAGAATCAGATGTCCGTTACTAAGCTCTATATCCAATGTCTGACCGTCAACAATATCAACTCTGGTTATTTGCAGCATAAAATTCACCTCATTTAAGAGAATTTTTCCTTATCCTATAGTCCCATATATTCTATGAAGCGCTGGAGTACTGCCGCTATTTCTGCTCTTGTGGCAGGTGCCTTCGGGTTGAAGTTGTTGCCTGGGTCCCCCTGCATTATGTTTGCATTTCTCATTATTT
>JAFACY010000142.1 GCA_023425285.1 Bacillota bacterium | reverse complement strand
GCATGTGGCTTACTGACAATGATTATGATGAAATAGGCGAAGAGCTTGCGGCAGCCTACAGGGAGCTTCCACAATTCTACATGGGCTGCAAAAGGAATGCTACACCTCATGGCGACGGTAGAGTGGGAGTACTCAGAACCGGAGATTTTTACAGGAGCTTTACGGGAAATTCATCGGGTAGTCTTGACCTGAATGAATGGTTGTATATACCGGAGCATTTTTTGTCCGAAGCTACAAACGGCATGGTATTCAGAGATGATTTGGGGGAATTCTCCAAAATACGCTCACGGCTTTCAAGCTACTATCCGGAGGACGTGAGAATAAAGAAAATTGCAGCAAGAGCGGCGGTTATGGCTCAGTCGGGGCAGTACAACTATGGACGCTCTGTGAAAAGGCAGGAGTATGTTGCAGCAAGACTGGCACTGGACGAGTTTATAAGAAGTTCCATATCCATGGCGTATCTGCTGAACAGGACGTACCAGCCATTTTACAAGTGGGCTCACAGGGGTATGGAGGGTTTTGAAATTCTTCCCGAAATGGGTAGTATGATGACCAAACTGGCATGCATGCCGGTTCGGGGTGATGTCTTTGATGAAGCAGCAATACTGATTGAGTCAATATGTACCATGACTGTGAGAGAGCTGTCGACACAGGGGCTTACTGACCATGATGATACATTTTTAGAAAGACACACAAGCTGTATAATGTCGAGGATACAGAACGAAAAAATAAGGGCAATGCATGTTATGAGGGGATAGTCATGAATAAATTGGTCGAAGATATAATAGACTTGGAGTGGAAGGAATTTCAGAAGGTAAACAATGAAGGTGGACGTGCCTGGTGTCAGGATGACAGAAACAGCTTTGATATCTACAGGAGGAGCCAGTTTTTGTCATGGAATGATGAAATGCTCCAAAGCTACTATGAGGATTTAACAGATGCGATAAATTCGGGAAGAAATCTCATGACGGAAAAATATGCACGTATGATGGAAAGCACCGCTCCTGAGCAGTACAAGGCAATCAGGGACTTTCTGCCTGTATTGAGTGAAGAAAAGAAGGCCATGATTGAGGAAATTGTTGCGGCACGCATAAGGTGGGCTGAGGAGTTTGCATGTAAATATCCTAAAATAGCAGGAAGAGGAAGACTCATCCACACCTTTGAGGATGGACCCTACGATACATCCGTGGAAACATATCTGAGAGGTGAACTGAGCACTTATTCCGAAAATACTCTTGAGCTTCATCTGAAAAATGTAAATCAACTGCTTGGGAAAGGCATAAACCAATATAAGTCCATAATGGAGTATACCGTTCGCGAATACGGGTACAGCTCTCTGGATGAAGCAGAATTAAAACAAGTCAAAAAACACTGAGTCCTCAGTGTTTTTGATTGCTGTAATTTAAATTGTCATCATTTCTAAAACGAATTTTGATGCGTTTATGAACTCATTTATATTGAGTTGTTCATCGGTTGTGTGGGCAAGCTCCATTCCGGCTCCCACATTTACTGCCTTTATACCGTTATGATTAAATATGTTGGCGTCACTTCCTCCTCCGGAAGGAACCTTTTCAACCTCAAGTCCAAGTTTTTCACATACACTTTCTATTTGCTTCAAGTGCTCGTCCTGTAAGTCCAAAGCATATGACAGATAGCAATATTCGATATCGTATTTTAACTCTGCTCCGTATTTGTCACATGTATCCTGCAGGCATTTAACCATATGATTTGTTTGTGATTTAAGCTTTTCTACGGAGCGGCTTCTTGCTTCCGCAACAATTTCAACTGATGGTGATACGATGTTGGTTGCCCCCACAGCCTTGAATGTACCGATGTTTGCGGTGGTTTCGCTGTCAATGCGAAGAAGCTTCATATTTGTTACGGCCTCAGCCGCTACCATTATGGCACTGATTCCTTTTTCAGGACTTACTCCTGCATGTGACGGCTTTCCTATGATTTCGGCAAAAATTCTTGTTTGTCCGGGTGCCTCAACTATGATCTTGTTCGGACCTCCGCCGCTGTCTAAAACAATTCCTTTTTTTGCTGTCAGTTTAGAAAAATCAACCTCCTTAACACCATTTACACCACCTTCTTCGCATATTGTAAATACAATTTCAATAGGTCTGTGAGGCAGGTTGTTTTCCTTTACGGTTCTGAGTGCTTCTATTATCGCTGTTATACCGGCCTTATCGTCTCCGCCTAAAATAGTGTCACCCTTACTTTTTATATAATCAGCGTCTATGTACGGAACTATGCCTTTGCCGGGAGTTACAGTATCCATATGAGCACTGAATATCATCGGTTCTGACTGATTTGTACCCGGTATGAAACAATAAACATTGTTACCGTTTGAATTTAATTTTTTTCCTGCTTCATCTGTGTAAGGCTCATAGCCTAATTCCCTTAAGTCATTGATTATTCTTTCTGATATGTCTTTTTCATTTTTTGTTTCGCTGTCAATCTGTACATATTCCATAAATGTATTTATAAGTCGTTTTTCATTTATCATTGCGCACCTCGATTATTTTATATTTTAATTATAATACATCTTATCAGAAATTTCCATGAAACAAATTTAATTATCTGCATATTATGTATAAATAATCTCTGAAATTAAATATTTAAAAATTTTAAAAAAAGTGTTGCTTTTTGATAAGCAGCTCATTATAATAAAACAAAATAAATAATAACCATTGATGAGGAATAGTAGACGGGCTTAATGCGAAGAGAGTCGGCGGGTGGTGCGAGCCGATCTGATGTTTGTTGAATCCACCTCTGAGGGTTTGCGACGAGTAAAACGGAGGCAGCCGTTATCTGCATAGAGTGGATCATTGTATCAATTTGGGTGGTAACGCGGAAGTAGTCTTTCGTCCCTTTCGGGGACGGAAGACTTTTTGTATATATATGTATTTTTGTTATACCTAAAATTAAAATAATGTTCAATTTGGGTGGCAACACGGAAGTAACCTTTCGTCCCTTTGTGGATGAAAGGTTATTTTTTTTTAAAAAATAAAATCAGGAGGATCAGAAATGAACAAGAAATTATTTATACCCGGACCAATTGATGTAAAGCAGGATGTATTGGAGCAAATGACAAAGCCCATGATAGGACACAGGTCAAAGGATGCCTCAGCGCTGCAAAGAAGCATCAGCGAAAAGCTTAACAAGGTTTTTTATACGAAGGAGCAAATTCTTCTTTCCACAACCTCGGGCTCAGGTCTTATGGAAGGAGCTATCAGATCATGTACCAGAAAGAGAGCGGCAGTTTTTTCTGTTGGATCCTTCGGAGATCGCTGGTACAAGATGGCTGTTTCGAACAATGTTGCGGCTGATAAATTCAGTGTTGAGGTCGGAGAGGCAACCACCGCGGAAATGGTTGATGAGGCACTTTTAACCGGCAAATATGATTTGGTTACGGTGACCCACAATGAAACCTCTACGGGAGTGGAAAACCCCATATATGAAATTTCAAAGGTTATGAAAAAGTATCCGGAAGTGGTATGGTGCCTTGATACCGTAAGCTCTATGGGAGGAACAAAAATAGAGGTTGATGAGCTGGGAGTGGATATCTGTATTACGTCCACACAAAAAGCACTGGGACTGCCTCCCGGCATGGCTGTGGCATCAATGTCGCAAAAAGCCGTGGAAGCGGCAAAGCAGGTTGAGTTCAGAGGATTGTATTTAGACTTGCTGGATATATATGATTACATTCAGAAAAAGGATTATCAGTATCCGTCTACGCCGGCAATTCCTATAATGTATGCCATGGATTATCAATTGGATAAAATCCTTGCGGAAGGACTTGACAACAGATATGCCAGACATCTGGCAATGGCTGAGTATGTGAGAGCATGGGCTAAGAAGCATTTTGAGCTGTTCCCCGAAGAAAAATACGCATCAAACACACTTACAACCATAAAAAATGTTAAGGGCATCAATGTGGGAGATTTAAACAAGGAGCTTGGAAAAAGAGGATATGCGATATCAAACGGTTACGGTGATTTAAAGGAAAAAACCTTCAGAATAGCCCACATGGGTGATTATACCCTGGACGATGTGAAGGGATTGTTGGAAAATATAGACGATATTTTAAAATTATGATGATTTGGGAGGAAAATATGTTGAGGATTTTAATTACCGACGGGATGGAAAAAGAAGCTGTAAACAAGCTTAAGACGATGGATACAGAGGTTGTGGAGAAGTTTTATGAAAAAGAAGAGCTTATGGAGGAAGTAAAGAACTTTGATGTTATGATTGTCCGCTCAAACACAAAGGTTAAAAAGGACGTAATAGATGCTGCGTTAATTACAGGCAGACTTAAGCTCATAATACGCGGCGGTGTGGGGCTTGATAATATAGATGTGGCTTATGCTGAGACAAACGGAATCAAGGTGAGAAATACTCCTAACGCCAGCAGTGCTTCGGTGGCCGAACTTGTAATAGGTCAGATGTTTAACTTGGCGAGATTCATCCACAATTCAAACATCACCATGAGACAGGGGCAGTGGAACAAAAAAGCCTATGAGGGTATTGAAATATTTAATAAGACGCTGGGAGTTATAGGCTTTGGCAGAATAGGAAAAGAAACAGCAAACAAAGCAGCAGCATTGGGAATGAATATAGTGTACACAGACGTTATCGGTGAAGTGGATAATGCTAAGTACAAATATCTGCCCATGGATGAGCTTCTCAAGGTTTCAGACTTTGTATCAATCCACATCCCGTACAGCGGAGATAATGCGGTTATAGGAAAAAGAGAAATAGGACTCATGAAGGACGGAGCTTATATCATCAACTGTGCAAGAGGCGGAGTTGTGGATGAAGAGGCTCTTCTCGAAGCGCTGGACAACAACAAGCTTGGGGGAGCGGCAATTGATGTATTTGTTGAAGAGCCTGCAAAAAACAGTCCGCTGGTAAGACATGACAGGGTATCATGCACACCTCACATAGGTGCTTCAACACAGGAGGCACAGACGAGAATAGGTGATGAAATAGTGGAAATTATTTTTGATTATATGAAGGAGTGTGTTTAAATGATTGTAAGAGCTTTTAAGGGGATAAGACCGATTCCGGAATTGGCCGATAAAATTGCCGCTCTGCCATACGATGTTATGAACAGTCAGGAAGCAAGGGTTATTGTAAAGGATAATCCTTACTCCTTTCTTCATGTGGATAAGGCAGAGATAGACCTCGACCCTGCTGTGGACATATATGATTATACGGTATATGAAAAGGCAAGAGACAATCTGAACCGCATGATTGAAGCAGGATGGTTGAAGCAGGATGATAAGGACTGCCTGTATATTTACAAGCAGATTATGGACGGAAATGAGCAGGTGGGGCTTGTGTGTTGTCTGTCTGTTGATGAGTATCTGAATGATAAAATAAAGAAGCATGAGCATACGAGAAACGACAAGGAGCTTGACAGGATAAACCACGTTATGTACTGCGATGCAAATACGGGACCGATTTTTCTCATGCATGAGGCACATGAGCAGGTGAACGAAATCAAGGATGAGTATATGAAAAACAATGCACCCGTATATGATTTTGCTTCCGAAGACGGTGTAAGGCATACGGTATGGGTTATTGATGACAAAGATACAACAGAGAAGGTTATTTCATTGTTTGGAGGAATCGATAATCTGTATATAGCCGACGGCCATCACAGGGCGGCATCCGCAGTCAAGGTTGCATTAAAGAAAAGAGAAGAAAATCTGGGATTTACGGGAAATGAAGAATACAATTTCTTCCTTGGAGTTTTGTTTTCATGCGATGAGCTTAAGATAATGGACTACAACAGAGTTGTAAAGGATTTAAACGGACTTACCCATACTGAATTTATGAATAAGGTGAGCCGGAAATTTACTGTGTATCCCTATGACGGAGATAGTCAGTACAAACCAAAAGGGAAGCATAAAATTGGTATGTTTACTGACAACAAGTGGTATGTACTTACTCCCATGAAAGGAACCTTTGATGAAAATGATACGGAGAACAGCCTTGATGTATCCATATTGCAAAACAACTTATTGTCTCCCATACTTGGCATAAAGGACCCGAGAACGGACAAAAGAATAGATTTTGTAGGTGGAATCAGAGGATTGGGAGAGCTGGAGAGAAGAGTGAACGAAGGAATGACTGTTGCATTTTCACTGTATCCCACAGATGCAGAGGATCTGATGGATATTGCAAATCAGGGAAAGGTTATGCCCCCTAAATCAACATGGTTTGAACCAAAGCTCAGAAGCGGATTGTTTATTCACAGCCTTAGATAAATTTGAAATTTATTACATTGATTTAAATGCCCGTCATGAAATATAATGTATGTAAAACAATTTAAGGGTGGAATTATGAGTTTAATACCTAAGGATGCACACAGCTCATGGGATAAATTCCTGACGAGTGATATTATCGAAGAACTAAATATTATTGAAGAAAAAATAGGTGACAATACAAATCCTCATCACGACAACGTGCTGAGATTTATGAAATGCAATCTGTATGATATAAAGGTGGCTGTCCTGGGGCAGGATCCATATCCTGAAAAAGGAAGAGCAACGGGACGCGCCTTTGAGGTGGGAGATTTAAAGTCGTGGAGTCAGAAGTTCCGTCAGGTTTCTCTTAAAAACATAATAAGACTGATTCATAAAAACTATAACAACATAGAAGACTACGAAGACATAATGAAATTTTCCGATATCCAGAAGGAAATTGAAACGGGGCTCTTCAATATTTTACCTCCTGATGAGCTGTTCAAGTCATGGGAAAAACAAGGCGTCCTGCTGCTCAACACATACTTATCCGTTGAGCCGGGCAAATCAGGCAGTCACATTTCGATCTGGGAACCCTTCAGCATAAAGCTTTTGAATTATATTTCCGGGGAAAACAAGGATATAAGCTACTTTTTGTGGGGAAAATTTGCGGAAGAGAAAAAACAGTATTTAAGTCACGGCAGATTTTATGTAAGCAGGCACCCCATGATGTGCTCCGGAAAATATGAGGATGATTTTTTAAGGAATGACTGCTTTAAAGATACCATGAAGGTTGTCAACTGGTTAGGATAAGCGAAATTATTAAGATTTGTTAAGAAATTACGCAGCCCTTGAAATAGCACATTAATACATCTGAGAAAATTTCGACAAAATTTGCTAAGTTTCTATAAATGTGTATATTCTAATATAAATCAATGATTTATATATAAATGCAACTATATATAGTATGTGTTGACATGAATTGAGCTCAATGCTACAATATGTAGTATCACATAAATTAATCATTTATAGGGAGATAAGGGATTATGAGAATACTTAAAAGAACCGGAAACTTTGTTGACTTTAATGCGGAGAAAATAACCAATGCCATCATTAAAGCCATGAAGGAAACCAAGGAAGGTGTAGATGAGGTCCTGGCGAGAGAGATAAGTCATAAGATACAGACAGAATTAGAGGGCAAGAACTTTCCTGTACCCGTAGAAATTGTCCAGGACATGGTTGAAAATGCATTGATGGACAGCACAAGAAAAGATGTTGCAAAAAAATACATATTGTACAGATACGAAAGAGATAAATCCAGAGATTCGCGCAAAAGGAAGGATTACAAGCTTTTAAGCGAAGAATTTATCAGCAAGTACAAACATATCGGCTCTCCGATGAATCAGCTCGGAAACTTTGTATATTACAGGACTTATTCAAGATGGCTCCCTGAAGAAAGAAGAAGAGAGTATTGGTGGGAAACAGTAAGAAGAGCTGTTGAATATAACTGCAGCCTGGTTCCTACAAAAAAAGAAGAAGCAGAGCAACTATACGATAGCATTTTTAATTTAAGACAGTTTTTATCAGGAAGAACGTTCTGGGTAGGAGGAACACCGGTATCTTATAATTATCCTATGGCTAATTTTAACTGTGCATTTGAAATTATAGATGATTTCCATGCTTTCAGAGATTTGTTCTATCTGCTGATGATCGGCTCCGGAGTTGGTGTAAGGATATTAAAGGATGACGTTGCAAAGCTTCCTAAGGTCAGAGGAAACTTCAAAATAATTCATGAGGATTATACACCTGTTGAAAAGTCAAAAAGAGAAGACAATACAGGAGTGGAATTTAATCAGAACAACACTGTGAAAATTACCGTAGGTGACAGTAAGGAAGGTTGGGTGCAGGCACTTGACCATTTTATGAGCTTTATAAACTCAAGTGAATACAGGAATATAAATACCATAATTATTAATTACAACAATGTAAGACCAAAGGGAGAAACATTAAAAACATTTGGCGGAACCGCTAGCGGTCATTCAAGCCTGAAAAATATGTTTACAAAAATTGATACGGCAATAAAAAAACGCAGCGCAATTGAAGGTAAGGAACGCTTCAAGCTTAAACCTATAGATTGTCTTGATATCGCAAATATAATCGGAGAAAATGTTGTTGTGGGCGGAGTCAGAAGGACTGCTGAAATAATGCTCATAGACTATGATGATACCGATTGTATAGAAGCAAAAAGCAAGCTTTACAAAAATATTGACGGACAATGGATTGTGGATAAGGACATCATCCACCGTTCCATGAGCAACAACTCGATTTATTACAGGAAAAAACCTACGAGAGATCAGTTGAGATGGCAGCTTGAGCAAATGCGTTATTCAGGCGAGCCAGGATGGGTAAACGAGGTAGCGGGAGCAAAGAGAAGACCGAACATGAACGGTGTAAATCCTTGCGGAGAAATACTGCTTGACAGCAAGGGCTTGTGTAACCTGACTACTATTAACGTTTATGCGTTTGTCGATGAGAACGGAAAATTAGACGAAAAAGCATTATTAAAGGCTCAGCGATTGTCCGCTAGGGCAGCATACAGAATGACATGCGTGGAGCTTGAATTGTCACAATGGGACAGAGTTCAGCAAAGAGATAAAATAACAGGCTGCTCATTGACCGGATGGCAGGACATGGTTAATGCCATAGGGTTTGACAGAGAGCAGCAGGCAGAGCTTTTAAGAAAATTAAGAGATGCCGCAAAGGATGAATCTGAGCGATATGCAAATGAAATAGGCGAAAGCGCGCCGATTCTTGTTACTACAGTTAAGCCTGAGGGTACACTGTCACAGCTTCCGGGAGTATCAAGCGGAGTTCATTATTCACATTCTCCGTACTTCGTGAGAAGGGTAAGAATCAACAGCCACGACCCATTGGTTAAGGTTTGTGAAGAGCTTGGATACTCAATTTATCCCGAGGTTGGTCAGGATATCAAGACTTGTACTACAAAGGTTATTGAATTCCCTGAAAAGGCACCTGAGGGTAAGACGAAATATGATATTACTGCAATTGATCAGCTTGAAAACTATAAATTATTCATGGAAAACTATGTTGATCACAACTGTTCAATCACCGTACATGTAAGAGATAATGAGTGGGAACAGGTAGAACAGTGGGTATGGGACAACTGGGATGATGTTGTTGCACTATCCTTCCTGTCACTGGATGACAGCTTCTATCAGCTGATGCCGTACGAATCAATAACCGAAGAACAATACAACAAGCTTAAAAAGGAAATGAAGCCTTTCATACCATCCTTGTTAAGCAAGTATGAAGTACAGGAAGAAGCATTGGACGTAGGCACCGAAGGCTGCGAAACAGGTCTGTGCCCCATAAGATAATAAAGAAAAAAGGATCTCACATAAGTGGGATCCTTTAAAAATAGAAAATATAATCCTTAATTAAAAATGACTTTACAATGGACTTTATATAGTCCATTGATTTTATTTTTGCATCTTCGTAACTGATGGTTCCCCGCAGAACTCTTATCAGCATTCCCTCAAATATTAAAAGCGTCATATTATTTAATTTATCAGCGTTATGCGGTTCTATGAATCCTTCGTTAACACAGTCCATGACTGTTGTCATACCCCTTTCATTTATATCTCCTTTTAAAAGCATTGTAGATATTGTATCATGATGAATACCTAAATCTTCAGGAAACAGGGAATAAAATTCCGCAACATATTCTTCAATATTCTTTGACAGCTTAGGAAAGAAGATAGCATTATATATGTCAGGCTTTAAATATGCGTAGTTAAGAAAGCATTCCCATACCATTAAAAATCGGTCCATTGCATTTTTTTCATCTGATAAATATGAATTAAGTGCGAGTGCGTAATCCCTTATGTTCTTCATTGCTCCGAAGAAAATAAGATGATCTAAATTTTCAAAGTAGTTATATATGGTCGCACTGTTATATCCGGATTTTTGAGCTATACCCCTGATAGTTATCTTTTCTATGCCCACTTCATTGATAAGCTCGTCTGCCGCACTGATAAAATGATTAATTGCTATTTTTTTATGTTTTTCACCCATTATTAATTTTCCACCAATTATATTTATATTTTGTATTGATAGTATCATATTTTATAGCTAATAGCAAAAAAGTTATTACAATTTTCTATATTTTTTTAAAATATAAAAAGAAATATATATCAAATTATTTAAAAACGTTTGCAAGTTAATTGAAAATATGGTAGTATAAAAATTAACTAATATAATCATGATTATATTAGTTAACAAATAAACATTTATAATCATGATTAAAAAAGGAGGAAAGGATATGAAATTAGAAATTGGTAATTTCCTTATTAAGGATGTTATCTTTGGAGAGAAGACCATGTTCAATAATGGAATTCTGACCATCAATAAGGAAGAAGCAATTGCATTTATCAAAGAAGATGAGCACATCACCGACGCAGATATTGTGATTGCTAAACCGGGAGAAAACACACGAATAGTTCCGGTTAAAGAAGCAGTGGAACCAAGAATACGCCCTGACGGAAGATCGGTGTTCCCGGGAGTAACAGGGGACATTGAAATGGCAGGAAGCGGAAGGGTACATGCTCTGAAGGGATGCAGTGTATTAGGTGTGGGAATGCATTACGGAAGCTTTGGAGACGGATTGATTGACATGGGCGGAGACGGCGCAAAATACACTTTGTTTTCACAATTGATAAACATTTGTATAGTTGCTGATACCGACGAAGAGTTTGAAAGATTCGAACAGCAAAAGAAAAACACGGCTATAAGAATGGCATCACACAGATTTGCTGAATATTTGGGTTCAACTGTTAAAGAAATGGAGCCTGAAGAAGTAGAAACATATGAGCTTGACCCTGTAACAAAAAGAGACGGCAATGTAAATGAGCTTCCGTCAGTTGTACTGGTTATGCAACCGCAGTCACAAATGGAAGCACTTGGATATAATGATCAGGTATATGGTTGGGACATGAATAAATATGTTCCAAGCTTCATGAATCCAAATGAAGTATTAGACGGAGCATTAATATCGGGAAGCTTTATGCCTTGTTCATCAAAATGGTCAACATACGACTTCCAAAACTTCCCTACAATAAAAGAGCTTTACAGTGAGCATGGAAAGAGCATTAACTTTTTAGGAGTTATTATGTCAAACCTGAATGTAGCTTTGGAGCAAAAGAAAAGATCTGCTATCTTTGTTGCACAGATGGCTAAGTCATTAGGTGCGGACGGAGCAATAGTAACTGAAGAAGGATATGGTAATCCGGATGCGGATTATATTCTCTGCTTAGCTGCATTGGAGGATGTGGGAGTAAAAACAGTCGGAATAAGCAATGAATGCACGGGAAGAGACGGTGCTTCTCAGCCGCTTGTAACTCTTGATGAAAAAGCAAATGCTTTGGTTTCAACAGGAAATGTTTCTCAATTGATTGAGCTTCCGCCTGCAGATAAAGTTATAGGTGAACTACAGTCATTGGCGAGAGACGGACTTTCCGGAGGATGGTCATATGATGAAATATTGGGACCTTCAGTAAGAGAAGACGGCTCAATAATTATGGAGAATAACGCAATGTTCTGCGGTGA
>JAFACY010000294.1 GCA_023425285.1 Bacillota bacterium | reverse complement strand
ATATAAGGTACTTCATTGAGCAATACCTTTCTTGCATAATCTTTTCTTAAGCCCGTCAATGCCGGACGATCATTCTTTCCTTTTTCAAAGGTCGAATTTTCCAGACCAAGCCAAAAAAGCTCCTCATAAAAGTCATGGTCCGAATCATTTCTCATATACTTGATAAATTCGCGGAGCTTGGGATAATCATAATATTTTCTTACTGCCCCTATAATATAATTCAGATATATGTCCGCTATACCTTCTTCATCGAACGCATCGAATTCAGGTTCAAAGGAATAATCCTCGGATGCATTCCAAATTATGTTATGGGCTCTTTTTTTCTCATTAATGCGTTCCATCAGTAGGTAAATATATCTCCTCTGTCCATATTGTCGGGTATCCTCAGCCTTATAACATCCTCAACCAATTTGCGCTCAAATTCATCGAAGGATTTATTCACTATACCCATCTGCAATGCTTTCACTGGGCTAAGTCCCTTTTCCATCAAGTGTATTGATGATAAAAGACCTCTTAAGTCAACCGACTTGGTTGATATTTCGGAATTGTCGCTTTTCAGCTTCATCTCCTGGAAAAATTCCGTAAACTGCTCAGCATATTTTTTATTGATATTGGGAAATTCCTTAGCCAGAATTTTCATCAGGCTTTCGGATGTAACATTTGGCATTGCAATAACCATAAACCTCGAAGTCAGAGCTTCATTCAATTCTCTGGTACCGGCATAGCCGTAGTTCATGGTTGCTATAAATCTCACCGCATCACTCAGCTCAATTTTATCATAACCCGGAACATCAATAATTCTTCTGTAATCCAGAGTTGCATGCAGCACCGCTACAGAATCATTTTTTGCCATGTTTATCTCATCCAGTATACCGAAGCCCCCGTATCTGGCACACTCATAAATCGGACCGTCTCTGAATACAACCTGTCCGTTTTCAAAGGTATCGGTACCTATGAGGGATGATGAATCGGTATTTATATGAAATGATATGTCCCAGCTTGGTCTGCCGAAAACACAGGCAAGATTTTCAGCAAGGACATTTTTTCCCGTAGCCTTTGAGCCCGCAAGCAGCAGATTTTCTCCGCAAAGTATGGCAGTTAACGCCTGCTCCCATATTTCTTTTCCGTAATAACTGTATTTAGGTTTTGGAATCCTGTAATTATAACGGGGATTAACCTCGTATTGTTTTCTGAAATCTTCAACTTCCTTAATCAGCGCCTCGCTGATTCCTTCTTGTCTTAAAAAATTTAGCATTTTGCCACCTTTCGTACTGTAAAAATAATAAAACTTTATAATATATTACCAAAGATATTATTTTAAAGCAACACTTAAAAGTACTTTATAAATACGGTTAATGCCGTTAAGACACTGCGTAATGTTTCACTATATAATATTGAAGTTAAAAAGCCATGCAATAAATAATATGCCTGACAAACTCCATACCTTATAAATTATACTTGTTTTATTGCTGTTTATTTTCATCATCACGGTATATATAACACCGGACACACATGATGCCGCAATCAGCCATCCCGATATGCTCATATAACAGGCATATTGCAGAATTGAATAATTTTGTATGCCTTTTAAAACAAGAAGGCATAACCCAAGAATTGAAAGTATCTGAATCAAAGCCGCAGCAATAAAAATCATTTTTTTATCAACAATTCCCATTATAAGGCATACGAATGCCGAAGCAATGAATAAAATTAGTACACATGCCTGAATTATTTTGCTTTGCAGGAATGAAACCCTTGAATATGTCAGCGGAGATTCCGTTGCAATTATTATACTGTCGTCCTTATCAATAAACTTAATTTTTCCCATGAAAGAAGAATACATATTATCGCCAATCAAAGAAATTTTTTCTCCGTTTAATAAAATATCTCCTCCCGTCTCCTTTATATTAAGCATCTTGCCGGGAATCAGACAGCTTAATATCTTCTCTGGAGTCTTTACGCTTGACCAGTTATTTACATAAATACCTCTTACATCAATTGAGGAATTTACTTCACTCTTTATCTCTTCTTCCTGTTTGCCGTACAGCAAATCCACTGCCTTCATCATTACGTCATTTATTTCATTTTCAGGCACATAGGTGTTGAAGGATAAAAAAATTCCTGCATTTTCTTCCGGATACAATGCAATCCGGGTATAAAAATTAAGCGTTTCTCCCTTTTTATCATAATAAATTTTACCGTTTCTTTCTTTTCTGCTCCATACATAGCCTGTGCCCTCCAGTTCCGGTGACATGGAAAATTGCTTCTCAAAAAGCTCAGCCTTGTATTTTCCGGAAAGAACCCTGTTATCCGTATCATCCAGAAGCCAGCTCATGTATTTTGCCATATCCTCCGCTGTGGATACGGCAGAGCCTTCCGGATACAGGTTAATATACGGCTCCGTTGTTTCCCTGCCGTCCGGAAGATATGCGCTTGATACATACACAACATCATGCATGTATTCATAGGTTGTTCTGTTCATATCCAGAGGCAAAAATATATTTTCCATACAGAACTGTGAGAACGGAATCTCCGCAATGGTCTCAACCACGTATGCGGCAAGTGCTATACCGTAATTTGAATATGAGGAAGACTCTCCCGGCTTAAAAATTTGTTCCGGCATATATTTGTGCAGACTTACGGCAAGCGGCTCCGCATTGCTGACATCCAGTACGGCAATACCGGTCATAAGTTCCTCAAAGCCTGCTGTGTGGGTGAGAAGCTGGTGCATTGTTACTGGGTATTTCAGCTCGGGAATATTATCCTTCAGATAGACGGATATGTCAGAGTTCATATCCAGTCTTCCCTGCTGATTGAGAATTTGTGCCGCAACCGCCGCAAAGGTTTTGGAAACTGATCCTATCCTGAAGGCAGTAAGCTTTCCGTCTGAGGCTATATTGTGATATTCATCCGCAAATCCGTAGCCATTGCAAAGAATAAGCTCACCGTCCTGTATTACGGACAGAACCGCACCCTTTGATTTTCCGTCTTCAACTAATTTATTTACCATGCCGCCTATATCGGTGCCGATATCCTGATTTTCTGCCGCAAAAGCAGGAATTGATGAAATAAAAAGTACAATTAAAAAAATAATAAATTTCTTTCTTAACATTGCTAACCTCCAAAGTTTGTTAAGCCCATTATACAATTCAAAGCTGAATATACCATGGTTTCCGCCTTAAATTTACCTTAAATTTCCTTATTTTTATTTCTTATTACGCATTATGTGGTATAATAGAATAAATACAAAAACAAGGATTGTAACCTATATGGTGAGAGGTAATTTATGAATATATTAATAGCCGAGGACGAATCGGATATCAGAAATCTGCTGAAAATCAGCCTGGAGGGCGAAGGGTACAAAGTATTTGCCGCAAGAGAGGGTCAGGAAGCATATGAAATATTTAAAAAAGAAAATATTGACCTTGCAGTACTGGATGTCATGATGCCAAGGCTTGACGGGTTTAATTTATTGAGAAAAATACGGGAAGACAGCACTGTTCCCGTAATATTTCTCACTGCAAGATCGGAAGAAATGAACAAGATTCTGGGACTCGGAATAGGTGCAGACGATTATCTGACGAAGCCCTTTTCCATGAATGAGCTCATTGCGAGAGTGAAGGCAAATTTAAGAAGAAGCAGCGAATACACCAATTTACCTAAGGAAAATGAAGAAGCCTTAAAATACGGCGAACTGACCATTGATACCGACGGATGCTGCGCATATTTAAAGGATGAGCCCATAGAGCTTAATGCAAAAGAATATAAGCTTTTGCTTCATCTGATGAAAAATCCCGAAAAGGTTTTTACGAAAAAACAGCTTTATTCCGCTGTGTGGGACGACGAGTACTTTTATGATGATAATACAATCATGGTTCATATAAGTCATCTCAGAAACAAAATAGAAGCTGACAGTCAGAATCCGGAATATATAAAAACAATACGCGGCATAGGCTACAAGCTCCATTACAGGTGCAAAGCATGAAAAGTAAAATAGCAAATCAGTTTATGATGAATTATCTGATTATGTTTCTTTTGTCGATTATAGTCACTGCTTTTGCTTTTATGATGCTTTCCTATGCAAATGACATCATATCGAAGATGCTTGTTAAGAATATCTATACCGCAGACTCCGTTATGATGGACGATTACTCCGGAATTGACTCAGCTCCTATTGTGCAAAACGGCGGAGGTGTCCAGATTATTGACGATAATCTGGAGGTAGTCTACACGGCGGGGCTGAATACCATTAAAAATGATAAATTAACCACGGAGGAATTCACGGATTTTCTCATAAAAAGCAAGAGCAAGGGAGTACAGTACAGCTATGATATTATGTACAACCCCACCGGCAGGTTCTGGCTTGTCGTGACCTTCCCTGCTTCAATCCGCCTTGATGTATCTCTTGTATACAATACGGAAACAGAATCAAAGGACATGAAAAGTGTTTCGGGTGTATTCATAACCGTAATCCTGTTATATTTATTTCTGCTTGCAATCATTGCCGCCGTATTTTCAAGAATTACGGCACTGCGCATCACTCATCCCCTCAGGGCACTTGCAGAAGGAACAAACCGCATGAGAAACGGAGATTATTCGGCAAGGGTTAATCTCAATCTGAAAAATGAATTTGGTCATCTCCGTGATACGTTTAACGCAATGGCCGAAAGAATCGAAGAAGAAACATCTCTCAGAAAGCAATCCGAAGAGGAAAGAAAGAAAATGATTCTGGATGTTTCTCACGACCTGAAAAATCCGCTTGCAAGTGTTGTGGGATATACGGAGCTGTTTATGAAAAACCAGGAATCACTCAGTGATGAACAGCTTAATTACCTGCAGATAATCAATAAAAACGGCCACAGGGCAAATAAGCTTTTAAACGAGCTTTTTGAGCTGTCCAAGGTTGAAAGTCCTGAATTTATCCTTAAAACCTCAAGGGTGGATGTGTGCGAATACATGCGCAGATTCTGCGGTGAAATATTTCCGTACCTGGAGCAGAATAAATTTGAATATGAGTTTAATATTCCCGATACAGCCGTTTATGCAATGCTTGATACAGAGCAGATGAACAGGGTTTTTCACAATCTCGCCGATAACGCGATACGCTATAACACGGAGGGAACACTGATAACCGTTAACCTTTACGAAACTCCCGAAAATGTAGTAATAGAGTTCAGGGATAACGGAATCGGAGTGCCTGAAGAATTAAAAACCGAAATTTTCAAGCCCTTCGTCAGAGTTGACAATTCACGCAATTCACAAACCGGAGGGACGGGACTGGGGCTTTGCATAGCACATAAAATAGTGACGGCACACGGCGGGACACTTGAGCTTTCCACAGTAAATAAGGGCTGCACATTCATCATAACAATTCAAAAGATTTAAATACAGATATATTGCTTGCAGGATGAAATAAAGGGTATAAAAAATTACAAAATCGTGAAACAATTTGCGCAATAAAATCGTCTAACTATTCATATGAAAACGGAGGTTGCAAGTATGAAAAACAAGATAAGAATATTGTTTATAATCTTGATATTGTCAGTGCTTTTATCTGTCAACGCCTTTGGTGCCGCATCTGTAAATGTGACACTGCCTGAATTTGACGTCAGGATAAACGGCATTGAAATCGACAACAAGAACAGAGAATATCCTTTGATAGTTTATAAGAACATCACATATTTCCCCATGACATATCACGACAGCAGATTTTTGAGTCTTGAAACACATTGGGATAACAGCAGCGGCTTAAAAATCAACAGAAACAGCGAAATAGGTACCTATGTGGATACATATTCTGCAGCTAATAAAAACAATTATACGGCTTCTGTTCCAAGCTTCAAGGTTGAAGTAAACAGTAAGATTATTGACAACAGCAAGGAGCAGTATCCTCTGCTGTTATTCAGAAACGTTACCTATTTCCCTTTGACATGGAGGTTTGCGGTTGATGAATTTGAATGGAACTACAATTTTTCAAAAGATAACGGTCTTGAAATAAGCAATACCTATACACGGAAGGTAAATATTAAGGAAGTAAAATTGCCCATAGTAGAAAGAGAACGCTTTTATAACAGTGCTTTTACAATTTCAGGAGACTATTTCTATTACGAAGGTGAAAAAGGTGTAATTTATCAATCACCTGTCAGCAATCCTTCTCAGAGAAAAGCGGTATATCAATTGCCGTTAGAGGATTATGGCGGCAAAGATGCAACTAATGCAATGGCAGGACTCAGAACTATTGATGATAAGGTCAGATTGTCTTATCACGTGGGCGGTGTGACCATGGGTACCGATTATGAAATAATTATCAACGAGGACGGTACAAATGAAATTTTTGATCAGGGATATTCCCATAAAATAGATATGGGCTACGCAGTTGTACGGGTTGACCAATGGGCTCCTCCGTTTCCCAACAATTTAGCAGTAAAGCTTATGGGAGAACAGGAATACAGGACAATCGGAGATCCCAAATATTATTACGGTCGTGTAAAACGGAACTCAGGAGGCAGCAGTCCCAATGATGACATGGTATTGGTCGGCTACGACATATACGTCTTGGCATGCGACCTTGAGGATACAAATTCAACAAGTGGAATATATAAAATTGATATAAACACAGGTGAAACCGTGAGGATGTTTGAAGAGTCTGCAGTGAAGTTTATATATAACTATGATATTATTTACTTCATGGATATGGAAGGATACTTGTATCAGTACAACACCCACGCGAATGATAGCAAGGCAGAAAAAGTTACGGATTTTAAGGTAAGCGACTTTACAGTTCTCAATATGATTCCCTACTATATTACAAAGGAGTCAAATAATCTCATGGTGTTCAGGAACGGAAAGGAAGAATCCTTGAATCCCGGCGGATCAGTAAAAAAATTTATCAACAATCACGGATATCTCTGCTTCATTTTTGATGAAAGCAGCAGCTCTGATTATAAAATGATGGTCTTTGACGAATACGGAAACAACATTTACAAGACCGATAAAAATATCAAACATGTGAGTATCAATGGAGAAAGACTCTTTTATACAAGATGATATCCACCACTGAGACTCCGCCATGGCTTCCTTAATTTAATAATTTTATATTGATTTTTTTGTATATATAAGTTACAATATTCATAAGATATGAATAGGTAGCTAACTAAGTTGGCTGACCTTTAACAAAATAGTTTAAAAGTCGTTAGTAAATACTCTGTTGCTGCAGGGTATTTACTTTTTTCTGTTATTTTGAATCTTGAACATATCCATCAGCTTTTGACCAATTTATTAAAGTCAAAGCTTGAAGGATTCTGGAAAATCCTCAGATCGAAAAATTCCGCCACTGCAAGCAAATGGTCAAATATATCCGATTGTGCGGATTCGTAGACTGTCCATGTAGTATCATTGACAAAGACGTACACCTCCAAGGGCAGACCATTTTCGGTAGGAGCCAGTTGTCTTACCATGCGTGTCATGTCAGCATGAATCCTTGGATGATTGTTTATATAATTTTGGGCGTAAATTCTGAAGATACCTACATTGGTCAGGTTTCTTCCGTTTACCAAAATGTCTGTATTTTCAACTCTCTCATTGTATGCTTCAAGCTCTGCTTCCTTTTCTTCGATATAGCTTTTCAGAAAGTTCACCTTTTTATATTTTTCAAGCATTTCCTCATTGCAAAATTTAATGCTGGTCAAATCTATGTTGATTGCCCGCTTGATACGTCTTGCACCTGTTTCCTGCATACCTCTCCAATTTATGAAGGAATCAGAAACCAACGCATAGGTTGGTATGGTAGTAATAGTTTTATCAAAGTTTCTGACCTTTACGGTAGTCAGGCTTATTTCTATAACCTCACCGTTTGCTCCGTACTTAGGCATTTCAATCCAGTCGTCTATCCTGAGCATGTCATTCCATGTCAGCTGGATTCCTGCAATGAAGCCCACAATTGAATCCTTGAATACCAAGGTTATGATTGCTGTCAAAGCTCCTATTCCGCTTATCAGTGCGATTGGATTTTTGTCAATCATAATTGATACAATCGTAATTCCGAATATTACATACAGCACAATTTCAATTACCTGTAAAAGTCCCTTTATTGGTCTGTCCTTTGAAACAGGAAACTGCCTGTAAATATCATCGGCGGAATTTATCAATGCTTTTGACGTTATAATAATTATAAGAAGAATATAAATAATTGAAATTTTGGATATAAGGGTTGCCCTGTCATCAAAGAATCCTGCTCCGTTGTACAACACTATACCGGGAATTATCATGGAAATTTTCTGAAAGACCTTGTTGCTGAGCAGTACATCATCCCATTGGTATTTATTGTTTTCAATGCGTTTGGTTAAAAATCTCAGTATAATTTTATTAATTATAAGTGTGACAGTCACAGATGTAACAACAATAACAAGCATCACAATAAAATAATACAGATTTTTTGATGCTGCTTCACTAAGTCCGTAATTCAATAAAGATTTATAAATTGCATCCATACCGTCCTCCTCTGTCTTTTCTGTCTTTTAGAACAGAAGGTCCATTACCTGTCTTATATTATTTACAGGAATTATTTCAATATCCTTCAATTCTTTGGATATATTTTTGTTTGACTGAGCTATTACAGCTCTTTTAAATCCCATCTTCTGTGCTTCCATCAGTCTCTTTTCGATGGAATTGATACCTCTTATTTCTCCTGTCAGACCTACCTCACCGATTAAAATCGTCCTGAAATCCACAGGGATTTCTTTGAAGCTGGATGCAATTGCACACAGCACCGCCAGGTCGGAGGCAGGCTCTCTTAACTGAAGCCCTCCCGTTACGTTGATGAAGGTATCCGAGCTTTGGATTGCAAGCCCTGCTTTTTTCT
>JAFACY010000213.1 GCA_023425285.1 Bacillota bacterium | reverse complement strand
TAAAAATGGAAATAGCTCATGATTTAGGTGTGCCTGTTTTGAAAAATGCGACTTCAGAAGTTTATCCGGCTGTTGTTAACGGATTAAGTGTGAGAGAAATGGTACGAATGGGTGAAAAAATGATTATGAACAATCAAGCACCTACGGATAGAGATATTTATTAAAAAAACGCCTTTACGGCGTTTTTTTACTTTATGTTGAGTATACCATATACCAAATCTTTAGTTTCCTCTTGATTGATTATATAAAAAGAAAGATTGTTTATTGTTTTGGGTGCGCCCGGCAATGTATGGAAATTTACATTGTCCATTGAAAGTCCCACGCTTCCCACAGCTAATGATGTTGCTTCTCCCAAAGCGAAGTCTGTTTTTATATGTGGATATACCTCACTTACCACCTTCGGCAGCTTGAAGGATAATGCTTTTTTTATGGCTGATTTTACAAAGCCCTGCTGAGCTTCTATTCTGCCTAAATCACCTTCGGCATATCCCTGATAGCCTTTGTAATTAGTTTTTCGGAATCTTAGAAACTCCATTGCTCTGTCGCCCTTAATAGTCTGGCTTCCGGCAGGTATGTTGATATCTAACGGCGGGTCTGAATAAGGGTCTGTGTATCTCATGTGAAAAGGAACATCAACGTCAACTCCTCCCACCGCATCAACGGCAGCTCTCACACCGTCATAATCGATGGTGACATATTTGTCGATTTTCATTCCTGTCACACCTAAAATAATTTCACTGAGTCCTTCTATTCCCTTCACGGTATAGACAGAATTTATTTTATTGTTGCCGCTGTTTTTAAATCCGTCCCTTTCTATGTATGTGTCTCTCGGGATTGATATAACATCAACGGTCTTTGTTTTAGTATTATAGCTTGCGACCATTATTGTGTCAGAGCGTTCATGCTCCAGCCCCAATAAAAGCACATTAATTCTTTCTTTTTTATTACCAATTATATTATTGAAAATATCTGTAGCTTCCACACTCATTCCACTGTCAAAGCCCGTCATAACAAACAGACCGCCTGTAACTATCAATGAAAAACATATGAGTGAAATAAAGAATACTTTTAAAAAACGCTTCAATTTAAATTCCTCCAAATAATATCACTTTTATATGATAACACAAATATATTATTTGTAAAGAATTCAAATATTAAGAATTTATGAAGATTTACAATCTTTCATTGTAGAATTTCTCAAAATCCATAATAGTTAAATCACTTTCCAAATATCTCGCATAGGTGTAAAGAACATCCGAAAGTCTGTTCACAAACTTTAACAAAACATCACTTACCGGCTCTTCTCTTTTGAGTGTCAATATTCTTCTTTCCGCTCTTCTGCATATTGTTCTCGAAACATGAAGTGCCGCTGATGCCTTTGATGAACCGGGGACTATAAACTTATCCTCTCCGCTTATTTCCGGCAGACAAACATCTATTATTTCTTCCAGTGCGGCAATATCCTCTTCTCTTACCTTGTACTTATACTTGCCTTCTTCAACTGTCGCCAGTTCTCCTGCCACAAAAAACAACCTCATCTGAATTTTCTTCAGCTTTTCTACCATTTCCTCATCATCAATAAACTTCATGGCAAAGCCTATGGATGAATTAAGTTCATCAACTGTTCCGTAGGATTCCACTCTCAATGAATCCTTATATACTCTCGTACCGTCATACAAAGATGTTTGTCCTTTGTCGCCTGTCTTCGTATAAATTTTCATGTCTACCTCCCATTATTATTTTATAAAATTTTACTTATTTCATCTGAAATTTTTCCAAACTCCTCAAGTCCTAAATTTTCTCCTCTAATACCGGGATCTATATCTGAATTTTCCAGGGCAGTCTTCACTACGTCCTTGGGAATTTTGAGATTGTTGCTCAAACCGTTTAACAACGTCTTTCTTCTCTGTCCGAATGATGCCTTTATTATATCAAACATGAGCTGTTCATCATTAACCTGTATCCTTGGTTCATTTAATATATTAAATTCAATAACAGCCGAATCTACCTTTGGTCTCGGCATAAACACGGTATTGGGCACAATCATGGCAATGTCCGTATCTGCCCTGTACTGTACAGCCAGGGTTATGGCTCCGTACTCCTTGCTGCCGGGCTTTGAATTCAGGCGCTGTGCAACTTCCTTCTGCACCATTACAACAATTTTGGATACCTTGTAGCCTTCCTCCAATATTTTCATAATTATGGGAGTTGTGATGTAATACGGCAGGTTTGCCACTATTTTTACATCAAGCCCCTTAAATTCTTCCTCTATAAGCTTATTCACATCAACCTTCATAAAGTCGTCGTAAATTATCTTAAGATTATCAAAATCAAGCGTTTCTTTGTGAACCTCAATCAGGCTTTTATCTACCTCAACCGCAACAACCTTCTTTGCCCTTCCGCATAAAATCTGAGTGAGAGTTCCGAAGCCCGGACCTATTTCCAATACTCCTGAATTTTCATCAAGCTCCGCTGTGTCGGCTATTTTATTTATTATATTTCCGTCTATAAGAAAGTTTTGTCCCAGGCTTTTGCTGAATTTAAAACCGTACTTATCGAGTACATATTTCATCACCTTTGGTGAATATAATTTTTTATCGTCCATTAATTTATCTGTTCCTCATTATCTACTTTGTTTATGGCTTTTTCAAGCTCTTCTCTCGTAATGCCGAAGGCATTCAGTCTTTTTAAAAATTGCTTTGCACTGCAATAGCCTATGGCAAGCTCATCTCCAAGCAATGCTCGCATCTTTGATGCATTATCATTTCCTACGAGACCGTAATAAATCATATCCTCATTTGTAAATATCTCAGCAGCATCCGCAATTTCCGCTCTTGCATTTTTCAAAGCTTCTCTTATGTCCTCGGGAGATGCATTTTCAACACCTATGTCCCCATCCTTTTTTGCCTTGTCTCTGGGTATATACGCGTGCTTGCAATTTTCAATTTCGGCAGAAAGAATATTTCTGATTTTTTTACCCGGAAAATCAGGATCCGTTAAAATTATTATGCCTCTGTTTTCTGATGCTTTTTTTATAATTTTAATTATATTTTCATTTATGCCGAGACCGCTGGTTGCTATTACCTCTGCATCCACTGCTCTTTTTACGGCTGAAATATCAGACTTTCCTTCAACCACTATTATTTCCTTAATCAAATTACACCTCTTCAAGCTTCGCTGTAAGCATGTTCAAGCAATGACTTAATTTTTGTAACCATCAAATC
>JAFACY010000197.1 GCA_023425285.1 Bacillota bacterium | reverse complement strand
GAGTTGTGTATGGTATAGTACGGAAAGACAATGTAATGAGGATTGTTATAATATCAGTTCGTGACGGGGAATCTGTTTATAAAATCGCACAGAAACGAATATATAATGACAAATACTCCGGGCAATGGAAAATATCAGCAGTAAATCCAATGAAATTGGCAAAATTGTTCAAAACATTGACTCCATCGCCTTTCAAACAAATATTCTTGCACTCAATGCCGCGGTAGAAGCAGCACGTGCGGGAGAAGCAGGTAAAGGATTTGCGGTCGTTGCGGATGAAGTAAGGAATCTCGCAGGAAAATCGGCAGAAAGTGCAAAAATAACCACGGAGCTTATCGATGCTACTATTGAAGCAATTCGAAGAGGGACATTGATTGCGTCAGAAACAGCAGAATCCTTGGAGGGCGTTGTCGACAAATCACAGAAAATTTCAGACATCATCGAAAAAATTGCATCAGCAAGCGCAGATCAGGCACGAGCCATCGACCAAATCAACATTGGATTTGAGCAAATATCCTCTGTTGTCCAAGCAAATAGTGCCACATCAGAAGAAAGTGCGGCAGCCAGTGAAGAATTGTCAGGGCAAGCACAGCTTCTGGAAGATCTGACAGGTCGATTTCAGCTCGCAAACAATTCTGATGCTCTGCAGATGAAAAAGGCATACTAAATGCCGTAAACGAATCTATCGGATATAAAAGACAAACAAAAGGAATTGTTATGATTAGCAGTTCCTTTTTTAATGGATAATTGTGGTATAAGGGTAAAACATGATGTATAATAAAGGTACCGATATTTTACTATCTAAGTTTGATACATTTATTTTGAGAGGGGACAAATGAAGAAGATATTATCAATTATATTATCATTAATAATTCTGACATCATGTACAACACAAAGAAACTCAATAATGCCATACACATCCATGGAAGAAAGCATGAGGTTGTTGACAAGTGCAGACTTTGACGGCAGAAGACCCGGAACGGAAGGGAATTTAAAAACTCAGGAGTATCTTGAAATATAGATCGTCATACATATATACAAGAAAGAATGTGATGATTTATGCAAAAGTTGCATATATTCAATTCGAGCTTCCTGTTTTTGGTAAACGTGATATTTACAACAAAAACTTTAATTTATGATGAAAAGGTTTTGTAAAAAGTTAAACGAAAACCCAGGATTTTATGAATTCGAATTTTTAATAATCTGCATAAAAGTCTGAAGCTTATGCATTAATTGTTTAGTTTGCTGCTTTTTAACAAAGTGTTGTATTTACATACAAATGACCTGTATATATTTACATTTCAAAAATGTGATTATTTCAACGAAAACTTAGCTGTTATGAAATGGAAGTGCAGATTATGAAGAAAAACCCGGAAATCCATGACTTTGCTTTGAATATATATGCAATATCTTTCGCAATATATTTATTCCGATGTTAAATAGGCGCAATCTTAAGGGTAGAGTTATATTTAAAGGTATTCTTATACCTGTATTATTATATTACGTAAGTAAGACAAGTGTTACACCCAGAGTAAACAGGAAATTGATCATATAGGCGCTATAATTACTTGTAAATCAGTTATACTTTGATTATAATATAATTTAAATTATAGAGCAGGTGATAATATGATGTACCCACATATGATTTTAGCAGATGAAACAGAAATCGTGCATTCTCAAATTATTGAAGAAAGTGGAGAAAAAACTGTAGAGGTTCATTTTGAAAGGGCTACAGATAATGGATTTGATACAGCGAGGTGTACTTTACCTTCTTATAAATGGATAAAAAGAGAAGGCTTTTCCGATGATGAAATAAAGTTTCTTGATGATTTATTGCACAGAGAAGGAAGGTTTTATAAGCTCTGAAAATGTATACAAGAAGCTGAATATAAATGAAGCTGAACTTGACGATACTGATGTGGAGATTGAATAGTGTGAAAGACCTGTACAGAGGAGTGACACATGAAAAAAATATTCTTTTTATTTGTATTATGTATTATTTTTGTAACATTGTATGGATGCGAATTAAATCCGATAAGCAATAAGATTTCTATGGGAGAAGAGGTTGAAAATGCGTATCAAAAAGCAAATGATATAATTATAATGTTTTGGGGTACTGGTATGCCTATAGACGAAAGTGATAAGTACACAGATGAATACAATAATGTGTATTATGCTGTTAAATATGAGAGTATCAGTTCATCGGAAGACTTGAGACAATATTTAAACAGCATATTTTCTGAGCAGATTATAGATGAATTAATGGATATAGGGTCAAGCTATCGTAAGCGATTTTTAGAAATTGACAATAAGTTGTATCAGAATTTTAATGACTTTTCTGTTAGTGTGCTTTATTATGATATAATTGAAGAAAAATCAAATGTTAATAAAATATCTGACAAGAAACTTATCTATAGTATTGATAAATCGTTGCGAGAAAAAGATAAATCCGATAGTTCATCAAAAATGTATAAATTTAATTATGTGTATGAGAGTGTAGAAGATAAAAGGATATTTACGGAATTTCCGGTTATACAACCTTTTACAGAGCTGGATTTCGACTATTCAAATTACAGCCCGGAATATCCTATCATAATAGATATTGGTAATCCTCTTGTTGTGGAACAAATGTATTATCAAGCGCAGGAAGCTAAGTCGTGGTTTACAACCTATGCAGACATATCAAAGGAAAGCACCTGCTCGGTCAGAGTGGGACATAATACATACAGCAGGGTATATAGCGACAGATTTAAAACACTAAAGGATATGGATAATTACTTACGAACTTTATTTTCTGATAAAATTGTTGGGGACCTTCTCGCAAGCAAGACTTTTATAAGCATTGACGGACAGCTTTATGCTTCTGAATCTGCAGGAGGATTTAATGCACTGAAGGTTAAGGATACCCATATTGAAAAAATAAGTGACAGTAAATATGGATACTACGTTGATTTAATTGAAACATTTCCTGATGATACTGACGAAGGAAAAACAGTATATACAATACAATATCCATATGAATATGTATATGATCATTGGGTATTTACAGATTTTCCATCATTCAGAAATGTACTTAGAAATGATTTTTAGCTATATCAAATATGCAGAAACCGGAGGAATCAAAATTGTCTAAAATCAATCTCTGCTTGTTTGCTTTTCTTTCTTTATTTTATTGGGATTTACAGGAAACCATCCTTTTTTAACTCGTTCTTCCTGGTGGCATACTTCGAGTATACTCCACAGAGAGGAAAAGCCCGTTATTCCTAATAAGGCTGATATGATGGTGTTATCGATGAATATGGATAATGCTATAAATAAAATTCCTGAAACTAAAAAAGCCGGCCAGATTTTTTTACCTATGTAATATTCTGCTTTTATCACTATAGGGTGAAAAATTGCTATTATTATAAACGAAACAAGTCCTATTATAATTCCCTGAAAATTCATACATACCTCCGTATTTGTAATTCTTTGTACCTCTTTATCATGAACTCATCGGATATATCTTCTTTTTCTTTAATGTTGTCACCACAAAGGAGAATATACCGCTGAACAACAGACTGAAATAATAATTTATACCTCTCCACAAAAGCATCGCCGTTGATAGAATGTTTGTGGGAAATAAATGCCCAAGCAGCAAGATAAAACCAACCTCGCTTGCACCTGCTGTACCGGGAGTGGGTATGAAGGACACTGCCATGTATAAAAATGATTGCAGACATATTATTTCAAGTATATTGGAGCTGTCTAAATTAAATGACTTATAAACAAAAAATGTAGTGCTGAAAAATACCGTGAGCTGTATGAAGGTAATAGCAAACATTTTTATTGTGAACCAGTGATTTTCTTTCAGCTTGCCTATACTGTTCTTATATTCCATGACAAACTTTTCGGTTTTACCCATAACCTTTTTAACATCCTTTATAAGATGTATTCTATGCAGCAGGTTAAACAATATACCGCATATTTTCAATAAAATCTGTTGATTAAAGGCAATTAATAATATTGCGCTCAGCATAATCATATTCAGTGTCAATCCTGCAGCTATAAAGATGGATGCTCCACCGTAATAATCGGTTAAAAGCTTCAATTTATAAATAGCAAGAAAAAATGTATAAATTGTTACACCAATCTGAAAAAGCAAAAACTTACTTATAAGAATTGCGGTACCATTGCTCAGGGAAATATCATCATCCTTAAGAATGTAAAGCTGTACCGGTTGACCGCCGGTTGCCATGGGTGTGATGTTGCTGTAATATTGTCCGATCATTGTGACCTTAACTGAAATCCAGAAGGTTCTCCAGTTTTTCTTGTGATTTGTAAATTTTGTAATCAATTCATAAATCATGCCCGCTTCTAAAAACCAAAATAAAAAAATATATAAAACAGCAATAATAATATATTTTATATTAATCTTATTCGCAGCTTTGAACAGGTCAATTAAGTCATTATTCCTGGACAATATGAACAATGTAATTATTGCTGATAAAATAATAAATATCAGACCAAAGCTCTTTTTAAATTTTTCAGAATTCATACATGAATCACCTCATTTATGAACGAGTCAAAAAAACTTTTATAATTAAGGGTCTTTTTAATTTTTCTTATATTCTTATGATAATAGCTGATTATACCCGGGTTGTTGATATAATAATCAATTACATACGGCAGACTGTGTAGGTCATTGATGACAACACCTATTTTATTTTGTTTTATAAATTCAATATTGCCCTTTTCCTGTCCTATATTTGAATTTAATACAACTAAGGGCAGCTCCTTATTTATTGCCTCAAACGTAGTTACTCCTCCCGGCTTTGTTACAATGAACAGAGCTTCATCCATCATCTGATTTAAATTGTTCACATAACCGTATAAATCTATATTGGTAAAGTCATATTCGGACAATTTATCAAAGAGTTTTTTATTTCTTCCTGTTACTATTTTTATTTTATAATTTTTAATTTTATCAAGCTCAAAAAGTACATTATGTGAAATGCTGTCAATGCCGCTTAATACTATTAAAATAGATTTTTTGCTTTTGATGTAATAATTTGTGTTTATAAAATCCTTTGTAACGGGTATACCTGTTACAATTATGCTGTCCTTGCTGACTCCCTTGCTGATAAGCTTATTTTTGATTTCCTTTGAAGGAACAAGATACAAGTTTGTTCCTTCATAAATCCATTCCCAGCTGTCCACAACGTCAGTTATCACGGTAATCAAATTAATCCTCGCATCAAATTCTTCCTTTATCCTTGACACTATGCATGAGCATAGAGGAAACGTACTTATGATTACCTTGGGATTTTCGATTAGTATGTATTCGTAAATCCTTTTATAATACATATTAGAAAAAACGCTGTCTATGATATTATTTTTGTAGTTCATCTTTATATCGTAAAACGCGTTATATACAACCGGATAGTTTTCTGTCAGTTCACTGTACATTTTTGAACCTAAGTCTTTTATTTTCGGATTTATAATTTCCCATATATCTGCAATGACAATTTCCGCATTTTTGTTTTCTGATTCAATTTGTTCTTTTAAGGCCTTAGACACACTGATGTGTCCCATACCGAATGATGCAGTTAATATCAATATATCAGTCATTTTAACACTCCCTAATCCATACATTAAATGCTAAATATTTCTCATAAACTTAATATACTCCGGATTGCTTAAATGAAACATAAGATTGTATTAAAATTTGATTAAGAAAACAATTATTTTACAGCAGGTTTTACGAGCATCGAATAATTTGTATCGTAAATTACGAAGCCGGGCTTTGCATTAGGCGGTTTTTTAACGTTTATTTTTTTCGTATAATCAACCTCAACCATGCCTGCGTTTTTACCCTTGCTGTAATATGCCGCAATTTGAGCCGCTTCCACATATTCATCATCGGTTAATTCGTCACCGTTTGTCCTTATGATAACATGGGAACCGGGCATGTTTTTGGCATGGAACCAGAAATCTTCTTTTTTTGCTATTTTAAATGTAAGGGCGTCGTTTTGTAGATTGTTTCTTCCGACCAGTATTTCGTGTCCTCCCGAGGAGGTATAGGTTATAAAATCGGGCTTAAATTCTTTCTGTTTTTTAACCTTTGATTTTCTTTTCATTATGCCTTCGGCAATCAGTTCATTGTATATTTCGTCCAGATCATCTATGGTTTCACAGGCTTCTATAGAATACAATATATTTTCAAGATACGCTATTTCATTCAACGATTCTTCTATTAGCTTATGCAGCTCTTCCTCGGCCTTTTTAAGCTTATTGTATCTTTTGAAAAATTTCTGGCTGTTCTGGGACAAATTGAGTCTTGGGTCCAAGGGAATTATTATTTCATTTTGCTCGGGGTCATAATAGTTTATAACCTTCAGTTTATGATTTTCGGGCTTTTGGTGTAAATTTGCAAGAATCAGCTCGCCGTAAATTTTATACTTGTCTCTGTCCTCGGCATTATAAAGCTCGTTTCGTTGCTTTTCAACCTTTTTTCTGTTGCGGTCTATTTTTGTATTCATGCTTTTAATCAGGCTGGCAACTCTTTGGTTTATTTTGTTTTTATTATCCTGTTCATAGTAATAATCATCAAGCAGTCTTCCTGTGTCGTCATAATTCTTTTTATTGTATGATTTCAGATAGTCAACATCCATACAGTAAAATCCGTATTGCTCGTTGTTTTCATCTAAATAAATATTATATGAAAAGTCGCTTATGTCTACCTTGTTCATAATCTGACTGAATGCACCCCACATAGCTTCTTTTTGTCCGGATGTCAGCTCTCCTATGTATGTGCTTTCATTCAGACTTGCCAAGTGGCACATTTCCTTGCTTATGAAAGGGCTTAAGCCTATGAAGCTTTGGTAAAAGAAATTGTATATGAGAGTTCCGTCGTTTGCATTATCAATTGCAGAAAGAAATACATCCCTGTTTGCATCCAAGGGATTTATTTTATCCTGCTGAGGGGGAGTCACATACTTAAGCCCAGGATAAATTTGTCGTACTGAGCTTACATTTTCGGCAACCCTTTTTATGGAGTCTATAACAACTCGGGTATCGGTGTTTATAAATATTATGTTACTGTGCTTTCCCATTATTTCGATGATTAACGATTTATTGACAGTGGTATCCAGTTCATCCTTGCATTCAAAAGTAATCTCCAATATGCGGTCAAAATTTATCTGCTTTATATCTGTTACATGAGCACCGCTTAGATGCTTTCTTAAAAGCATGCAAAACATAGGCGGCTCTTGTGGGTTTTTCCTTGTTACATTGGTCAGATGCAGGCGGGGGCTGCTGCTTGCTGCAGTCATCAGAAGCTTATGATTTTCTCCGCCGCTTCTTATTGCTATTACTATTTCATTTTTATCCGGCTGGTGAATTTTGTCCACTCTTCCGTCCATTAATTTTTTATGTAAATCATATTTTATACTGTTTAAAAATATACCATCTAAAGACATTGTAATCCTCCGTTAAGTCCTATGAATAAACGTAAATAGTCCGCTTCTGTCATTCAGAGGGCTTTAGCCCGACGAATCTCATATTTTGAAGTGCTGAGATCCCTCGCTTCACTCGGGATGACCAGTACGGGGGTATTTATATAATTAATATTGTAACCCAAAAAACAGCTAATGTCATGAAATATTTTTACAATCGTTCTCCTATCGTTTCCCAATATTTTTATTTACTAATTGGATTTTAGTGTTATAATAAGATAATAATATAGTAATATCAATAACAGGAGTATGAAATGGCGAATATATTTAGTATGACCGGTTACGGTAAGGGTGAGCATAATGACGGAAAAAGAGTAATAACGGCTGAAATAAAGACAATTAATAACAGATATTGTGATATAAATATAAAAACTCCGAGACATTTGCGCTTTTTTGAAGATAATATAAGAAAAATCTTGAAAAACAGTATACAAAGGGGTAGAATAGATGTATATATCAACATAGACTATTTAAACGAATCTGACGCTGTCATTGTTCCTAACCTATGTCTGGCAAGGCAATATAAGGATGCCATCGATGAAGTTAAAAAGGAACTGAACATTTCAAGCAATGTTTCATTGGACACAATCATTAAATTTCAGGATGTTCTTGTATCAAAGGAAGATACGGAGGATGAGGATGAGCTTCGTATCTGTGTGGAATCCGCTATTCAAAATGCTGTTGACAGCCTGCTTCAGATGAGATTGGCAGAGGGCAGTCAGCTTGAAGATGATATAAGATCAAGCATGAATAAAATTCTTGTGTCAATGTCTGATATAGAAAAGAATTCTGAAACAATCGTAACTGACTACAAAAATAAATTTGAATTAAGAATCAAGGAGCTTTTGGGAAGCTCACATGAATTGGATGAAAACAGGTTATATAATGAAATTGTTTTTTATGCCGATAAAAGTGATATAAATGAAGAAATCGTAAGATTCAAATCACACATGAAGCAGTTGAATAGCGTACTGGCAGAAGGCGGTCAGGTAGGCAGAAAATTAGATTTTATCATACAGGAGCTGAACAGGGAGATTAATACAATCGGTTCTAAAATAGGAAATCTTGACATAATACAAATGGTTATAGAAATTAAAAACCTGTTGGAGAAAATCAGAGAACAAATACAAAATATAGAGTAGGAGATATATAATGGCAAACAATACTATTAACATAGGATTTGGAAACATAGCCCTGTCTAACAGGATTATAGCAATTGTAAGTCCCGAATCAGCACCTATTAAGCGCGTAATACAGGAAACCCGTGAAAAAGGAAAGCTTATTGATGCTACGTATGGAAGAAAAACAAGAGCAGTTATTATTACAGACTGCGAATATGTAATTTTATCCGCTATACAACCGGATACAATGGCACAGAGATTTGAACATAACAACCACAATATAAAGTAACGAGGTGTGAAGATGGACAACGGATTATTGGTGGTTATATCAGGTCCTTCGGGAGCAGGTAAGGGCACAATTTGTAAACGGCTCAGGGAATTAATGAAGGATTTGAAGGTTTCTGTTTCCGCCACTACTCGTCAGCCAAGATGGGGAGAAATCGAAGGCGAAAGTTATTTCTTCATTGATGAAGAAGAATTTATAAATAGACTTAATAATGATGAATTCCTTGAATATGCCAAGGTTTACGGAAATTTCTACGGAACTCCTAAAAAAGAAGTGTTCAAACAGCTTGAATCAGGGAATGATGTGATACTTGAAATTGATATACAGGGAGCCTTACAGGTGAAAAAGAATTATCCGAGAGGTGTTTTCATTTTCATACTGCCTCCTTCTATCACGGAGTTGAAAAACAGAATAGAAGGTCGGGGAACGGACTCCAAGGAAGTAATACTTGAAAGAATGAAGTGCGTTTACGAGGAGCTGAATTATGCTTTTGAATATGATTATGTAGTGTTAAATGATGAGGTTGACGCTGCCGTAGAAAAAATTATGTGCATAATTAAGTCCGAAAAAAACAGAGCAATCAGAAAAAAAGCAATAATTAACAAAATCAGAGAGGTATAGTATGAAGAGAATTTCGGTTGATGAATTAATAGATATGGTGGACAGCAGGTACTCGTTGGTAACAATTATATCTAAAAGAGCAAGACAAATAATTGACGGTTCCGATGTGCTGGTAAAAACCAGTACAATTAAACCGGTTGGAATTGCAATTGAAGAATTTCACGAAAATAAATATGAGCCGATTTATGAGTATGACAAGTACAAGAAAGCTATTGAAGAAAATGCGGTAAATGAATCTGCAGAGGAAGCTGCTGTCGAAGAAGACAACTCTGATGTGGAACAATAAAATCATAATGTAACGATAATCAGTCTATGACTGATTATTTAATTTTACACCTAACAGTATAAGCGGCTGACGCTTTACAATAAAAAGAGGCGGGCATGTATAAAAAATTTGTACAATTAATATTAAACAACAATTCCAAAAGCATTGATCAGCTCTTTACCTACGGGGTTCCCGATGCTTTGGAGGATGCTGTTGAAATCGGAAAAAGAGTGAAGGTAAGCTTCGGCAACAACAAGCACATGATTGATGCATTGATTGTATCGATTGATTGTTCATGCCGGATTCCCGAGCATAAAATTAAACCGATTATAGACGTGCTTGACGATGTTTCTGTTGTAGGCGAAGAAATGATAAAGCTCATATTCTGGATAAGGGAAAGATATGTATGCAAGTATTCCGATGCTATGCGCCTCTTGATTCCTGCTGCCATAAAATATGAGCACAATATAACGGTCAAGGCGAAAAATATCGATGATATTTTCTTAAGCGACCGTGAAAAGGAGCTGTACGAATTAGTCAGGGACAATCCCCTGGAATTAAAAACCTTAAAAAAATACTATACCCACAATGATATATTTACCGTTATAGACAGACTGAAGGATAAAGATGCGATTGAGGTTATCAGCCGGGACAGGCTGAAGGGAAAGGAAGCATGCGAAAAATATGTTTCCCTGACCGAGGATAAGAATATTGAAGAATACGATATAAACAAAACTAAAAATCAAATAAATATTATAAACTATTTAAAAGAAAATAAGTCTGTAAACATAAAAAAACTGTCCGAAGACCTGTGTATATCAACGTCAGTTATAAATAACCTGATAAAAAAGAATATACTGAAAGAAGAATATGTTTTATATAGGGATGAAGAAAAAAGTGTTGTAAAAAATGAATTAGAGCTGAATGAAGAACAGAAAAAAGCTTGTAAAAGAATAATTTCGTCAGACAACAAGGTGTTTTTGCTTCACGGCGTAACAGGCAGTGGGAAGACCGAGGTCTACATGGATATAATCGAGCATTATATAAATGAAGGCAAGCAGTCAATCATGCTGGTGCCGGAAATTTCTCTCACCGCTCAGACCATAGACAGGTTTGAAAAAAGATTTGGCAGTAAAATAGCTGTTTTTCACTCAAAGCTAAGCAAGAAGGAAAAGCTCATACAATGGACAAGGGTGCATAACAAGGAAGTCGATGTTGTAATCGGAGCACGCTCGGCTATTTTTTCACCTATCAGGGATTTAGGAGCTATAATCATAGATGAGGAGCATGAGGACAGCTACATTTCTTCAACCTCTCCAAAGTATAACACAATTGAGGTTGCCATAAAAATGGCACATAACTTGTGCGGTAAGGTGGTGCTCGGTTCCGCAACACCGTCTGTAAATACCTACTATATGGCCGATAAGGGTCAGATTGAAATAATAGAGCTTAAAAACAGGGTTAATAACAATCAGATGCCTGATATGAAAATAGTAGATATGAGTGCCGAGCTGGACAAGGGAAACAATACTCTCATAAGTGAGGAGCTTTACGAAAGCATAAAAGAAACTCTGAGCAACAAGGAGCAGGCAATACTGTTTTTAAATAAAAGAGGCTATTCGGGTTTTGTAACCTGTAAAAAATGCGGTCATGTAATAAAGTGTGACAGATGTGATGTGTCGATGACCTACCATATCAAGGGCAACATGCTCAAATGCCATTACTGCGGCAGAACAAAGCGTATGATGTACGAATGTCCCAAGTGCGGCAGCAAAAAAATAGAGCAGTTCAGTGCAGGGACTCAGCATGTGGAAAAATTGGTGAAGCAGTTGTTTCCTAACGCTGTGACAGAGCGCATGGATGTTGATTCAATGACAAACAGCGACTGCTACGAAAGCATCTACAGACGCTTCAAGGGCGGAAGCATTGATATATTGATAGGAACTCAGATGCTTGCAAAGGGCTTTGACTTTCCCAATGTTACAACAGTTGGAGTGCTGTCAGCCGATGCAATTTTAAATCTGCCCTTTTACAATGCAAGCGAAAAAACATTCCAGCTCATAACTCAGGTAAGCGGCAGAGCGGGAAGAGGCAGCAAGACAGGTAAGGTATTCATCCAGACCTATGAGCCAAACAATTTTATAATAAATGCGGCTAAAAATAACAATTATGAATTATTTATAAAAGAAGAGCTGAAATTAAGAAAAGAGTTTGCATTTCCGCCGTTTATAAATATAATAAATATATGCCTCATTTCAAAAAATGAGGACCTGGTTATAAGAACTGCAAATGAAAAATATGAAGAAGTAAAAGAAGCCGTTAAAGACATGGTTAAGGAAAGAAGCTTATTGTTATATAGACCCATACCACATTCCATTTATAAAATTAATGATGAATACAGAATTAATTTATTTATAAAGGCATCACGCATTAAATTGGCTGAGCTGAAAAAAATTCTCAGAAGTGTGTATATGGATAAGGATATAGAATATATAAAAGTAAGCATAAATATCAATACCGATACGGTTTAAATTATAGGAGGAAATATGGCTTTAAGAAATTTAAGATATGACGGAGACGAAATACTGAGAAAAAAGAGTAAGGAAATCACTGTTATAGATGACAGAATTCTGACTTTGCTTGATGACATGATTGATACAATGTACGAAAATGACGGAATTGGCTTGGCAGCACCGCAGGTGGGAATATTAAAACGTGCCGTAGTCATAGATGTTGAAGATGGAAATATATATAAAATGATTAATCCAAGGATATTGAGCACATCTGATGAGGAACAGACCGCACAGGAGGGATGCCTGAGTGTGCGTGAAACAAAGGGAATGGTTTCAAGACCCATAAAGGTTACCGCAGAATATACAGATGTGGAAGGAAATTTGATAACCATTGAGGCAGAAGGACTGTTGGCAAGAGCAATCTGCCATGAGATAGATCATTTAAACGGAGTATTGTTTACTGACAAAATAATTAAAAGTACTAAATAGGTGAAAAGATGAATGTTATTTTTATGGGAACACCAGGATTTGCCGTACCGACATTGAGAAAGCTGCATGAAAACGGACACGAAATAAAGCTTGTGGTAACTCAGCCCGACAAACCGTCAGGGAGAGGAAAAAAACTTAAGAAATCAGAGGTGAAAGAAACCGCTGAAGAGTTAAATTTGCCTGTTTTCCAGCCGGATAAAATAAAAAAACAAGAAAATATAGAGATATTAAAATCCTATGCTCCCGATGTGATAGTCGTGGTTGCCTACGGACAATTATTAAATAAGGACATTCTGACTATACCTAAATACGGCTGCATAAACGTTCACGCCTCACTTCTGCCTGAGCTCAGAGGAGCAGCTCCCTTGAACTGGTCAATAATAAACGGGAATACCAGGACGGGTGTTACTACCATGCAAATGGATGTTGGACTTGATACGGGAGATATGCTCTTAAAATCAGAGGTGGAAATCGATGAAGACATGACGGTGGGAGAGCTCCACGATATTTTGATGCATAAAGGAGCAGACTTGTTGATTAAAACACTGAGCAAGCTTGAAAACAATGAACTGATACCACAAAAGCAGGACGATTTACTTTCAAGCTATGCACCCATGTTCAACAACGAAAACCGTAAAATAGACTGGAATTCATCGGCAAAAAATATTCACAACCTGATCAGAGGACTGTCCCCATGGCCGACAGCATACTTAACCATGGACGACAAAACAGTCAAGGTGTTCAAATCATCCTATACAAATGACAATCCTGACTGTGAACCGGGCTGTGTAATAAAAGCCAACGATGAAGGAATTTTTGTCAAGGCGAAAGAAGGAACAGTAATACTTAAAGAAATTCAGATGCCCGGTAAAAATAAAATGACAGTGGAAGCATATCTGAGAGGCAACAAGCTGCCGGAGAACATTATATTGAGTTAATAAAAGTAAAGTTATGGCAGCTGACTTGACAATATTCATCAGTTGCGATATAATTATTTTAAATAAAAGGAACTGCCGAATAAACGGTTGCTCCCAAGTGTTGAGTTAAAAATCAACTGCGGTTCTGGAAAACTTGGCGGTTGATTTTTTTATACTCCGAAATCCCTCTTATGTATAAAAATCTATTTGAGCTTGTCTTTTGACAAGGCAATAATCGATACAACTAACGCTCCGAAAGCAAACATACACATCAGAGCTTCATAAGTTACCAAATTATCACCTCCCTTTTCAGGGAGCCGACCGCCTATCCGTTGTGGCAATTCCTTTGACATATTATACCAAAATATTACATATAATTCAATACGCTATAGATGATTTTATTTAAGAGCTTCAAATTAGGGAATATGTCATTCTAAAAACACCATTTTTTAATTTAGTGGAATCGATTGCATCGCTTTATAAAATATGGTAGCATTAAGTAGTGAACTATAAAATATGATGTAAAATTAAGAAAATGTATTAAAACGGGAGGGGAAATATTTGAAAGAACGTTCTAAGCTTTATTCAATTGGTTTAATTATTATTTTTATTCTGACATTGGCAGCATGTAATAAAAATATACCGGCAGATAGTAATGAAAATCATGAACCTGTGAAGAGTGAAGATTCTGAAGAACAATTTAAGGATTCCATAAAACTTCAATTTGAAAATGAAAACTTTACATTTCATTCCTTAGATAAGGATAAAGAATGTATTGAAGATATGGCAAAAGTCCTTGATGAAAGTTTTGATACTATTACAAGCAATTTAGGAGTTACATTAAAAGAAAAGACAAAGATTGTAATTTATCCAAACATTAAGTCATTTCATAACAATATCGGAACACAAAATGCAGGTGATTGGT
>JAFACY010000168.1 GCA_023425285.1 Bacillota bacterium | reverse complement strand
ATAGCGGTTGTTCTTTACGGACAGATAGGCTCTCCAAGGAGAGGTTTTGAACACGAAGCCATAGGCATGGGTATACAGCCCATCTGACACATAAGTTAAAAGGTCCGGAGTTTCCGGACTTTTTATTTTTCAATATGTAAAATACAGCTTTACGCCATTATAATAAATTGTTATAATTAATAACAAGAACTTTGAAATTGATACAAGGAGATAACATGAATAATAAAATTATGATATTGGACGGCAACAGCATACTTTTCAGAGCATTTTTTGCTATGCCTCCTTTGAGAACCAAAAAAGGACAATATACAAATGCTGTGTATGGTTTTCTGAGCATGTTGTATAAGCTTTTTGACACATATTCTCCTGAGTATATATGCGTTGCCTTTGATCCTAAGAAGCCTTCATTCAGACATGAGCAGTACAAGGACTACAAGGCTACGAGAGCAAAGGCCCCTGATGAATTGGTGGAGCAGTTTCAGCTTATAAGAGATGTGCTTGATATACACAATATAAAATGTGTGGAAATAGATGGCTTTGAAGCTGACGATGTTGCAGGTACGTTTGCAAATGCGGCCAGAGGGCTGGTGGATGAAATTTACCTGGTTACAAGCGACAAGGATTATTTGCAGCTTATAGACGAAAGCACCACTGTTATTTTAACTAAAAAAGGCGTTACAAATACCGAGGAAATGAACATTGAAGAAATGAACAGCCAGTACGGTATAACACCACTGCAGTTTATAGATCTGAAGGCATTGATGGGAGATCCGTCGGACAACATCCCGGGAGTGTCCGGAGTTGGTGAAAAAACAGCTCTCAAGCTCATACAGGAGTATAAAAACTTAGATGTTCTGTATGAAAACATCGACAACATAAAGGGCAAGCTGAAAGAAAAGCTTGAAAATGATAAAATGCAGGCGTATATGAGCAAGACACTTGCAACCATTGTAACAGATATACCGATTGAGTTTGACCTTTATGAATACAAGGTTACGGAGCCTGATTATAAAAAGCTGTCTGATATGTATGATGAGCTGGAATTCAGGACCTTCAAAAAAAGAATAGGCGAAGAAAAAATACAAAGCAAGACAGATACTCAGATGTCCATGTTTGATGACAATGAGGAAGTCAATACAGTTGATAATAAAAACAGAAATGTGTCTGTCAATAAAGCTTCCGTAAAAATTAATTATTTGGAATCGGAAGACGATATAAAAAATATATTGGAAAAAATAAATAAAAGTAAAAAGGCGGCAATTAAATTTCTGCTCGACAATGACAGAGCTTTATACAGTGAGCTTGTAGCCGTTGGTATTTCCGACGGGACAGAAATTTATTATATAGATTCGGATAAAATAGGCGAAGAAAAGGTTTTGAGCAGCCTGAAAAATATTTTTGAAGGTGACGAAATTTCCGTTATCGGTCACGGTCTTAAAAATGAAGTTATTTATCTGATGAAAAAGAACATTGAACTTAAATCTATTTCATTTGATTCCGAAATCGGGAAATATCTGCTGAATCCTTCGGACAGCTCATATGCAATAGATAAAATCGCCTATGAATATTTAAAAGAAGAATTGTCATCCGAAAATGATATACTTGGAACAGGCAAGTCGAAAATATCATTTAAAGAATTGGATATAGAAAAAAAGAAAGAATATATACAAAATTACTTAAGCACCATAATCAGGTGTGAAAGCCTCATGAGCAAAGAAATCGAAGAGCTTCAGATGAAGGATTTATATCATGATATTGAGCTTCCTTTGATTGAAGTATTGGGCTATATGGAATATGTGGGCTTTAAGCTTGATTTAAAAGTTTTAGAATCCTTAGGGACACATTTCAATGAGAAGATACAATACCTGGAAAAAGAAATATATGAAATGGCAGGAGAAAAATTCAATATTAATTCTCCTAAGCAGCTTGCGGTTATATTGTTTGAAAAATTGGGACTCCCGGTTATAAAGAAAACAAAGACGGGTATATCCACAGATGCTGAGGTTCTTGACAGACTTAAGTCTGAACATGAAATAGTTGCATTAATAGTTGAATACAGGCAAATGGTAAAGCTGAACTCAACCTATGTTGAAGGCTTGAAAAATGTAATAGACAAAAATACGGGAAGAGTTCATTCGGTGTTTAATCAGACGATTGCTGCAACAGGCAGAATTTCAAGCATTGAACCAAACCTTCAGAATATACCCACGAGGACCGATGAAGGAAGAGAGCTGAGAAAAGCCTTTGTGGCAGAGGACGGTTATGTGCTTTGTGATGCCGACTATTCTCAGATAGAATTGAGAGTATTGGCTCATCTTGCAAATGAACAAAATCTTATAGATGCTTTTCTGAGCAATGAAGATATACACACAAAGACGGCCTCTCAGGTTTTCCATGTGGCTGCTGAGGATGTTACCCCCGTAATGCGAAGCAGGGCAAAAGCGGTTAACTTCGGCATAGTATACGGAATCAGCGACTTTGGACTGAGCAGGGATTTGAATATACCGAGAAAAGAATCAAAGCAGTATATAGAAAATTATCTTTCATTTTATTCAAATATTGATAAATACATGAAGGACATAGTTGAATCCGGAAAAAGAGACGGTTATGTTACAACATATTTTGGCAGAAGAAGATATATACCGGAATTAGCATCAAGAAACTTTAACATCCGTTCATTTGGTGAAAGAATAGCTCTCAACACTCCTGTACAGGGTACTGCTGCCGATATTATCAAGGCGGCTATGGTTGGAGTATACAAAAGATTAAAGGACAATAACATGAAATCAAGGCTGATATTGCAGGTTCACGATGAGCTCATAGTTGAAGCCGTTGAAGAAGAATTAGATGACGTCAAGGTAATCATAAAGGAAGAAATGGAAAATGTAATTGACAACTTCAGTGTACGACTTGAATCAGACGTTAATGTGGGCGGAAGCTGGTATGAAGCGAAATAAAAGAATTATAGTGATTACGGGCGGTATCGGTACGGGAAAGTCAACCGCAGTAGGCATAATAAAAAGCCTTGGCTTCAAGGTGGTGGATTCAGATAAAATAGTCCATGAGGGATATGCGGTAAACAGTCCTCTTTACAGACAGGTTACTGAAATGTTCGGTAAGCAGATATTGAACGAGGATTGCACAATAAACAGACAGAGGCTTGGTCAGATAGTATTTAACGATACCGAAAAGCTGCACGCTCTGAATGAAATAGTCCACAGCTACGTGCATAATGAAATTAATAAAGCAATAAATGAAAACAATGAAGAGGTAATATTTTTAGACATACCACTGATATTGGAAAATATAAAGCAAAATAAGCATTATGCTTTAGAATTTGATGAAATATGGTTGGTATATGTAAGACCTGAAATTCAAATTGAAAGATTAAGACAAAGAGCCATACAAGAAAATAAAAATCCTGAGGATGTATTAAATATCATAAAAAAGCAAATACCTATTGATGAAAAGGTATCAATGGTAAATGAAGTTATTGATAACGAAGGTACTGCTGAAGAACTCAGGATTAAGATAGAAGCGCTTCTTAAAATGAAAGGTATAGGGTGGTGAGCTATGGCAAGAAGACGGAATGTGTATTCAAAAAAGAAAAGAATCAATTACGGACGTATTTTATTGTTGCTGTTAATACTTGTTGTCTTAATTGCTTTGGTGTTTAAATTATTTAAGAAAAATAATTATACAGATGTTGTAGAGGATGCGTTAAATTCAAAAATAGTCAGTATATCCGGCTCGGTCAGCAGTGTGTCGGATGTGGATTACAGCGTTCATTCCAACGATGGTATAAGATATACAAATCAGCATGAAAATATTATACAGCTTAACACAATTGATGGCTCCAATACAGAGGATAAAGGAAAGGCTGATGATATCAAGCTTTTATTTAACAATGTCGTTAAATCCGATGCAGGAGATAAGGTTAAGGATTTACCTTTAAAGGAAAACGGATATTATTGGGTTGATGCAAAATTCACTGTTGAGGATTGGAAAATTCTCGGTAAGGGCGAAAATGAATATGATTTTGACCTGTACTATGACATTGAAGAAAAAAAGGTGTATGTCAAGGATAAATATTATAATGAATTCAGCAAGAAAAATAACAAGACAGAGCTCCGTGGATATGCAGCTGACGATGAATTTATAAGAACAATCGAAAGATTAGCAAAATAAGAAGATATATCGGGACCGTCCAACTTGCTTAAAGTTTGGACGGTTAACTTTTACAAAAGATAGTTTTATTGTCTATTTAACTGCATTTGAAACTACATAATATCCTACAATATAAATTAAAAACAAATATATCAATAACACCGCAAAATAAATTGCGAATCTGATTCGCTTTACTCTAAGAGGGCGAAAATACTTACTACTGAAAGTAACATATGATATTACCGGCATAAAAATAATAACAAGTATCAATGACTTTAGTATATAATCACCACCACTGAAAAATTGCATCCATTTTATCATATTAGTACCCCTTGAAAAGAATTTCTTTATTTTCCATTATTTTTTTTCTGTTTACCTCGGAGATAGTCTCGTAATTGATGCTCGTCTTCTATTTCGAGGTCTTTTTCTCCGGCTAATGATTCAAAATGGTGGACAAATTCGTGCTTTATAATTTTCCTGAGCTTGTTTTTCAGACTGTTTCTTGAAGTATTGCCATATAGTCTTTCAACTGAGCCGAAGTATACAACTATGTACCTTCCGGAAATTCTTTCGTTGCGGTATTCGCCCATGACATAAAGGTCATCATCGATGCTTTTTTTATGGAGCTTAGCCTGGGGCAGCAAAATTATGCCTCCATTTAAATCCTTGTACATTTCGGAGGGAAATTCTTCGGCTATTTCATCCAATATTTCCTGTACCTCATCTATTGTAATCATATTATCATCCTCATAAATAATATTGGTATGATATATATATCATAAATTTATTGATTTAGCAATAAAAAACAGAGAGAGCAAATACGAGTAGTCATAAAGACAACTTGTGAACCGAGGGTCATTGCAAATTGGATACGGAAAAACCCCCTTGTTTCTTTCAAAAAATAAGGGGGTTTTATTCTACCTTTGGCATTAGCCCTTTTGCAAAAATCCTTGCTCAAACGCCTGTGGGAATATAAATATTTTCTCCGCTGCGCTAAAGGAAACCCATATTTTACCTTTATCCAACTTAGTAATCACACCATCTCCAAACAATTTATGCTTAACAGCGGAACCACGCCTGATATCGGACACATCCACCTTCGGAGTTTCCTGTGCCGGGGCAGGAGTTATAGGAGCAGGGTGGTTAAAGTGCGGTGCAGTCTTTGGGGCAATAGGTACGGCAACAAGCTTTGTAG
>JAFACY010000014.1 GCA_023425285.1 Bacillota bacterium | reverse complement strand
GGGAAAGACTGTTTACAACGTACAGATAAAGGTTGAAGGAAGAGAAGGCTTAAGACCCGGTATGAATACGAACTGCTTCGTAGACTCCGGTGAATCCCTGGATACATTGCTGGTGCCGATAGAAGCTGTATTCGAAGAAAACGGAAAGCAGAAGGTTGAAGTTCTTACTGAATCAAAAGAAATTGAGATAGTTGAAATAGAAGTTGGCTTGATGAATGACATGTTTGTTGAAGTTCTCAGCGGATTAGAAGAAGGTCAGCTTGTGGTTACGGGAAGTACGAAGGATTTAATGCCGAGCCAGTCGGTACCGGAGAATGATTCTATCCTGCCGATTAATCAATAAGGAGTGATGATAATGCAAAAAAAAGGAAACATTTCATCTTTATTGATAAGATTGAAATTTTCAGCCATGATGGCATTGGACGGCATAGGCTCAAACCTGTTGAGGACATTTCTTACGGTGCTCGGTATTTCCATAGGTGTTGCCGCTGTTGTCAGCCTGATGGGTATTGGCGAAGGAGCAAGAAAATCCATAGTTTCGCAATTTGAAAGCTTGGGTGAAAATGTTATTGTTATAAAATCAAATGCTGAAAATATTAAATTTGAGGCTAAAGAAGCCGAAGAAATGCCGATAAGAGTTAACGGTATACAATATGCCACCCCTGTTGTGTATACAAAAGACACTCCGATCAGATGGAGAAGAGATGAAAGTAAAATGGATTTTGTCGGCGTAAACGAGCAATATCCGCAAATAAAGGATCATAAGATTTTATCCGGAAATTTCTTTACGTCACTTCATGTTAAGCAAAGGTCACCTGTGGCTGTTTTAGGATACAATGTTGCTCAGAATTTACTGAACGGAAGAAGCCCTGTAGGTCAGACAATTAAAATAAACGGCATTAACTACCGTATAGTTGGTGTATTGGCAGAAAAGGGCAAGGATAAAGGTGATGGTATAGATGATAAAATTGTCATACCTTATACATCTGCATTAAAGATTGCAAACACTAAAGATATATTGGAAATATGGGCGAAATCCAACAGTTCTGATGATGCCGAGCTTGCCATGGTTCAGTTGGGCAGGATATATCAACGAAAAATTGGTATAGGCGGTAATGTCAGACCCGGTAACAATCAGGGCGGAGGAGAAAATCCGGATATGCCTATAGAGGAGCCAATTGCTGAACCAATGCCGGAGGAACCGTCACCGGAAGTTCCCGGAGGAAAACAAAATGTATTTGAAAAGGGTGAAGAGCCCCTGACAATTACGAGCCTAAACAATCTGGTCAAGGAAGCAGATCAGGCAAACAGGATAATGACAGTGCTCCTTGGCGGTATTGCCGCAGTTTCATTGCTGGTAGGCGGTATAGGCATTATGAACATAATGCTAGTAGCGGTTACCGAAAGAACCGGTGAAATAGGTGTAAGAAGAGCTCTCGGGGCTAAAAAAGAGGATTTGCTGATACAATTCCTGCTTGAGGCTGTCTATGTAAGTATAATCGGATGCGTAGTCGGAATTATACTTGGAGCGTGGGCTGTAACAATAGTTTCAAGATACGGGCTTTCAGCAATAGTGAGCTTTGACTCAATAAGAATAGCAGTATTTGTTGCTTTGACATCAGGCTTGCTGTTCGGTGTTTACCCCGCAATAAATGCATCGAACCTGCCGCCGGTTGAGGCACTTAAACGTCAATAACTATAAAGAAATAATGGATGAGCATTGCTCATCCATTATTTCTTTTGGAGATTACCATTTAATGTCTTTACCTATATTCTTTTCCTTGGCTTTGTTGGCTATGGACTGTGCTGCCATTAAGTCGAAAATACCCATTCCGACAGATTTGTAAAATCTTGTACTTCCCAGATCATGAGTTTTTCCATTCTGCTTTTCCTTTAAGAAATCTCCCATGAATTTAACTCTGTCTGTAGTCAGCAGACCGTCTGCAATAGGCTGACTCAGATCACCGCTTTCCTCACAGGCAAACGGCAGCTCTGTATAGACATTTTCAACAAGCTTCCATATTGCATCCGGAAGCTCACGCATAACCGGCTGCCAGGAGCCTATGGCTACAAAGCATTTGCCTTCTAACAGTCTAGGGTCATTTGGGAACAACGGTTCTCTTGCCTGAGTTGCTGTAATTACAATTTCACTGTTTTTTAACAGTTCCTCAGTATTCTTACATATATGTATACTTGCTTTTTTGTCATATAATGCACTTTCTATTTTTTCTATAAAGGGTTTAAAATCCTTCATGAATGCATCATATAGATAAATTTCTTCTATGTTTCTTACGCTGCATGCGTACATAATCTGATAAAGCCCCTGTACACCGCAGCCTACCAGACCGAGAGTACGGCTGTTTTCATGTGCAAGGTGTCTTACTGCCACACCTCCTGCAGCTCCTGTTCTGAGTGCGGTGAGCGTTTCTCCGCTCATAACAGCTTCGACAGCTCCTGTTTCCTCATCGTTTAATATCATAAGACCGCTCAGATAGGGCAGACCCTTTGGAGGATTTTCCGGAAATTCTGCCAGCATTTTTGTACCTATGGATCCATTTGCGTAGCATGGCATGTAAAGCATGGTTTTGTTGTTATTATTCACTGAATATCTGTGAGGAAGGTAACATTTATCCTCCCTGTATAGAATATGTGCTTTTTCGATGGCTTCCATGATTTCCGTGAGATCGGCAGCCAGAAGCATGTCTTCTTTATTTAAAATAAGCATTGTAACTCCTTTATTATTTAGTAGAATTTTTCCACATCATTCATTACCTCCAATAAGTGTCTGCGCATCTTTTGCTCCGCGGCTACACCGTCGTGTGCAATGATTGCTTCTACCAGTTCCTTGTGATGTAGAATTTTTTGAGA
>JAFACY010000012.1 GCA_023425285.1 Bacillota bacterium | reverse complement strand
GTATACAATATGGGAAGGACGTATGTTGCTTTCGGTATTTCACAATTTATCGTTATGTTTTTTTCCTTTAAAAGATTTTCAACATCCTCAATAAAGTCCTTGTCGGACATTATATTATATTCCTCGGAAAACACATCATTGAATGAATATGAAAGGAGGACTATATTCAAAATTATGAACGCAACTATAAATATTATATTTGATTTATTCCAATCCACTCACATCACATCCTTACCATTCTTCTATTAAGCTTCCTGTTATTGCATTGAATATAAATGTTTTATCCCCGGACTCAATTACCCAGCACACTCTCAGGAGCTGCTCTCCCGAAACTCTGGATAAATCAAAATATCCTAAGTATATATTGCTTATATCCTTAATCATCTCTTCTTTTAATGGTCTGAGCTCCGGTGTCTGGTCAGTACCGTCATCGGGTGCATCATAATCCAGGTTTTTATTGATTACATCAACTGCCGTCATGATTCCGACCTCAACCTGACTTGATTGTGATTCGTTTATGTTTCTTATAAATCTTTTGTAAGATACCACATCTTTTCCTACGGTATCTATTTGCAGCGCAGCATTTGCTCTCACCCTGCTGAACAAAATAGGTCTGTCAATGATTTTATAAGAAAATGTATATCTGTAGCCATGATTTCCGTCATGATCTATACTTTCAACATCACTTAAATAAACGTCCTTTGGAAGACCTAAGAATCCTTCTGTAAAGCCCACCGCGGCAACAAAGCTTTCATACACATCCGATGAGTTTTCCAGCTCCGTCGTTGCATCATAAAAATCCAGCAGACCTTCTTCTGTTATCCTCAGCAGCTTTTGTGTTCTGTACATGTAGGTCACATTGCCGTTTACTTCAACGGACTTTCTTACATAATCATAGTCCCTTTTGAAGTATCCTCTGGCAATTCTGTTCATCGCTTCAGTATCGGACACATTAAGCTCCGACCTTACAAATATAGGGCTGCGGGCTGTCGCTTCCAGCGGAATCGGTACCTGTACGGTTTCATTTCCTATTTTCTGATAGTATGCAAATTGAGTTGAATTCTCAAAATCATGTTTTTTTGTAATATCAGCTAATTCTGTTGTATCTATTGAGCTGCCGGAAATTTTAATAGTATTCTCACCATTGTATATATATATTGAACCCGGATTATTCAGGTCAATAATTATATTTTTTATGTGTTTGATTTGTTCGGAAATATTTCTGTTGTTAATCTTCATTTGTCCCGTAAAAATTCCCACAGGTATATTATCCGAAAAGTCAAACTTTAAATACTGGGATGGAAACGCAGGAGTAAGAGATATATCCGCATTGTTAAAATCGGCAAATGCGTTGGTTAACACCTGCACTGCCTTTTCCCACATATTATTTTCATCTGAATAAGTAACCGTATAATAATCGCTGTAATTTATAACATGCTTGACGGGTTTTACCACATTCCAAATCTGAGTGATAATTTTACTATCGCCGTTTTCATCCGCAGATGTTTCATATTTTATAAAGTCAGGTAACTTAAGCCATACGTTACTGCTTAAATATACACAGCATATTACCATTACAGTCAATATAATGTTTTTAATTTTACCATGTTTCATGAACTATCCCCTTTTTTCAGATTGACTCAGGAATTGTTATGATAATTTCAGTTCCTACTTTAAGTTCTCCGTTAATTGTTATGGTGCTGTCATGAGCTTCGGCTATTTGCTGTGCAATGGATAATCCAAGCCCCGTTCCGCCTAATTCTCTGCTCCTTGCCTTGTCCACACGGTAGAATCTTTCAAAAACCCTTGAACGATCCTCCATGGGTATGCCGATTCCGTCATCCTTAATGCTGATGCTGATTTTTCCTTTATTTCTGAATGTTCTCAGCCATACATTTCCTCCGTCGGGAGTGTATTTTATAGCGTTTCCGGCAATATTGAGTATTATTTGCTCAAAGCCGTCTCTGTCAAAGCATATATACATTTCATCAGGCATATCCATGTGAAGGGTGATATCCTTGTTTTTAGCTTGTATCTGGAGCTTCCTGCTTATTTCATTAATCGTTTCCGCTACATTAAGCTCATCCTTATTCCACTTTGTCTGCTCATAGTCCATTCTGGACAATCTCAGCAAATCACTTACCAGTCTTGACATACGGTCGCTTTCCGAATTAATGACATTTAAAAAGTCCTCAGCCAGTTGTCTTTCCTCTATAGCACCTTCAAGAAGAGTTTCCGCATAGCTCTTTATGGTTGTAATAGGTGTTTTTAGTTCATGGGAGACGTTAGCGACAAATTCTCTTTGAAGTTTGTCAAGCTTATATTGCTCGGTTATATTTTTAAATACAATAATAACGCCTCCTACTTTATTTTGATCATTCATAAACGGCGCATAATCAATATTATATGTTTCTCTGTCTTGTTCCAAAATTTCGGTGCCGTGATATTTTTTTGCTTTCAATTTAGATAACACTAATTTGCTGTCAATTTTTTTCACCACATCGTCGTACCTTTCATCTTCGCTTTGCAGAGATAAAAGATTTTGGGCAACCGGATTGGAATGTATTATATTTCCGTCAATACCGACTGTAAGAATTCCGTCCGCCATATACTTGAATGTGGTTTCAAGCTTGCTTTTTTCCTGTACAAGGCTTGACATGGATTGCTTCAGCTCATCAATTAAAAAATTGAACATATCGCCCAGCTGCCCGATTTCATCGTTTGACTTGACACTTACCTTCTGGTCAAAATCTCCCTGGGACATTTGCTTTGCCTTAAAGGTAAGCTCCTTAATAGGCTTTGTAATGCCTGATGAAAGTATAAATCCAAGAAATACTGCTATTGACAACGCAATAATGGTTGCCTGTGTCATTATTTCCTTGGATTGATCTATGGTTTCATATATGTGCTCTATATTGTTTACTAAATAAATATATCCCTTTATATTTCCGTCTGAATACACCGGGAAGGACATATGGTACAGGCTTGGATTTTCATTTCCGTCGTATTGATCCGGCGGTGCTATGTGTGCGGGATTTCCGTCAAAGGATTTAGTCAGTACGTAATTGTTTATCTGGTTTGCATTAAAGGCACTTTGTCCCACAGTGTCATGTACGCTGCTGGCAATAATCGTCTTTTTTTCATCATTTAAAACAACATAGACATCTTCGTTGTATCCAATCTGAATACTGTTGATATTCTGCTGAATTTTGTCCGTATTGTCAGACCAGCTATCTGCCTTGATTGAGCTTGATGTGTCTATAATAGCCTTAATTCTTGTATTCATATTTTTTGTATTCATTTCAAGCTGAATTCGTTCAAGCTGGCTTACAATATAAATTCCAACCACGGACATGGCAAGAAATACAAGCAGAAAATAAATTAATATCAATCTCCATCTAATACTTTTAAACATAGCTTCTCCTCTAATTACAAATCATTACGCAGTCTTATTTACTCTTGAAATAATATCCTGTTCCTCTTTTTGTAATTATATATTTATCATCGTCTGTTTCTATTTTTTCTCTCAGCCTTCTTACGGTAACATCCACAGTCCTGAGATCACCGAATTCATATCCCCATACTTCCTTCAGAAGATGCTCTCTGTTGAAAACCCTGTCGGCATTCAAAAACAAATATTTTAACAGGTCAAATTCTCTGTTTGTCAGATCTATTATCTGATTGTCCCTGCTTACCTCATATGTGTTCATATCTATGATCAGATTGCCTGCTTCAATTATCTTGGATTTCATTTCTTCATTTACATTTGAAAGTCTCACTCTTCGGAGATTCGCCTTAACCCTCGCTATAAGCTCCTTATTGCTGAAAGGCTTTGTGATGTAATCATCAGCTCCCAGTTCAAGCCCTGTGATTTTATCATTTTCTTCTTCCTTCGCGGTAAGCATTACAACCGGCATAACATATTCCATTCTGATTTCCTTCAATACATCAAATCCGTTTTTCTTCGGAAGCATAATATCAAGTATAACCAACTCCGGGTTCGTTTTATGAACCATCTTAATTGCTTCATCACCGTCATATGCTGTATGGACCTCGTAACCTTCTTTTTGGAGATTATATTTAATTATCTCTGCTATTGGTCTTTCATCATCTACTACTAATATTTTAGGCATAGTTCCTCCTTATTAACGATTATTCTCCTATTGTTCCTCTATTGTTTCTAAATTATTATACCATGTTTTTAAAAAATGAACACCATCTTTAATATAAAGCATAAATTAATTTAAGGTAGGTGAATTAAATGAGAAATTATATTGACTATAATAAGTTGTGTCCCACCATTAAGGGACAAATTTACTGCAACGATAATAATGTCATACCGATAATAGTAAGTTATAAAGATAATAAAAAAATTAAAGAAAGTAAAATCTCTTCTTTATCAAATAAATTAAATTATACCCTGCCGATAATTAACGGATGTGCGTGCGAAATGAGCATGAGCTCCATATTAGAGCTAACTGCTGATGAAGATGTGGAATTTATCAGCTATGACTCCAAGGTGTTTGCAGTCATGGACCGGGCAAGAGAGGTGGTAGGTGCCGAATTGATAACCACCACCGGATATACGGGCAAGGGAATCACCGTGGCAATTATTGATACAGGTATATCTCCACATACGGACTTGATTTATCCCACAAACAGGATTGTCGGCTTCAAAGACTTTGTAAACGGAGAAACAAAAGCATATGATGACAACGGACACGGGACGCATTGCGCAGGAATCCTGGCCGGCAGCGGGTATTCCTCAAGAGGTAAGTACAGAGGTATAGCACCTGAAGCGGGAATTCTGGCTATTAAGGTTTTAGATGAAATAGGAAACGGAAATACATCGGATATATTGGAAACTGTCCAGTTCATAATTGACAGCAGGGATGATTACGGTACAAAAATCATCAATTTTTCATTGGGAGCCATTGCCCAATACAGAGAAAGGAGAGACCCTCTCGTTAAGGCAGCCAATCATGCCATCGAAAACGGCTTCATAGTTGTTGCAGCCGTAGGCAACAGCGGCCCCATGAAAAACACCATTTTATCACCCGCCACCGGAAGAAATGTAATTTCAGTGGGCGCACTTAATGACAGAGAATCAGACAGAGAAAGAATTGCCGAATTTTCAAGCAGAGGCCCTACAATGGACAGGATAAGAAAGCCTGATCTTATAACTCCGGGAGTAAATATCAGATCTCTGTCCAACGAAAATTTAAACGGATACACAACTCTGAGCGGAACCTCCATGTCCGCACCCATGGTATCGGGAGCCGCAGCTTTATTACTGAATGAAAACCCAAATTATACTCACTACGATATAAAAAGAAAATTAGTAAATGCCTGTTCAAAAATTAAAGCCTCCTCCCTTGACCAGGGAGCAGGCGTACTGGATATAAGCAAGATTTTTTTATAATCAAATAAAATGTCATCTGAAACGCAAGAGATTATCTCACTGCGTTCCGGATGACATAAATGTTATGATAATATAGTGCCCTTTCCCATTGATTGGGCCTTTTTTAAGAGAGATTCGGATCTTTCTATGAATTTTGCTATGCTTTCGCCTTCATATTCAACGATAGAGCAGCATACGCTTAATTTACTTTCATAGTTCAGGCTGTAATTTTCTATTTCCATCTTAATTTTTTCCATCATAATTTTAGCAATATCCAAGTCTATATTGTTCAATATTATAATGAATTTATCATTTCCATACCTTCCCACAACATCTATTTTGCGTGCATTTGAGCCTAATATTTTTGCAACATCCTGAAGCATGACATCACCCTTCTGCATGCCGAACAGTAAATTGATTTTCTTGAAATCGTCTATATCAATTGTTATGATGCAGAAATTTACTCCGTCCTCTTTATAACTTGCAACACTGTTTTTAATGCATTCGTTAATAAACTGAAAATTATAAAGCTTGGTAAGGGGGTCAACATTTGCTCTCGATTTTAATTCATTTTCCAGAAATCTTATTTCTCTGTTTTTCTCAAGCATCAGTTTCTTCACTTCTTTTTGCTCCGTTAAATCCTGCATGGCAACATAAAATGTATCATTCTCAAAACCAAACACGCTGAATCTTACATATTTTTCGATACCTGTAACATAATGTTCAATAATTTTATGATCACTGGTCATTGCAGCTTCACTCAGTATCTGGGGCCAGTAAAATATTGAGCTCAGAATCTCCGGGAAAACTTCTGTCATTCCCTTATATAATATTTCTTCCACCGTCCTGCCTGTTATGACCTCTGTTTGTTTATTTGCGTAGATTGCCATTATGTCAATTTTCCCTGAATCACTTCTTACTATTTTGCATTGCACTATACCGTCTGATACATATTCAGCAATGTCTTTCATAATAACCCCCTATAATTTTAGAATTTTTGCAACAACCTTTTTTACAGTATCGTAGTCAAAACCTCTGTAAATTAGATAATTCGATAATTTTCCGCTTTTTTTTCGGGTATCTTCTTCCTTGATTGACTTAAATTTTTTTATTCCCAGTTCATATGCTCTTTCAAACTCTTCTTCATCTGAAATTTCTCTGAGCTTATCCTCGGTTATTTCTCTGTCCACCCCTTTTTCATACAATTCCTGTGCTATTCTTCTTTTCCCGTATTTAGCACCGTTAATCCTTGAATTAATCAGGCTGTCACAGTAATATTCGTCATTTATGTATTTTCGTTTCTTTAATCTTTCTATTACCTTGTCAACAAGATCAGTGTCGTATCCCTTTTCAAGCATTTTTTCTTTAAGCTGTTTTTCACTTTTCAAGCTTCTTGATAAAACTGTCAACCCGTAATTATAGACATTGATTTCCTCTTCTGCCTTTAATATATCCTCAATAAATTCATCACTTAATTCCATATTTTTAGTCAATGAATATTTGATCATAATATTTAAATCAATGCCAAAGCTAAAGTTATCATCTATGTATACGTTTACCCTGTCTTTGTTTTTCTTTTGATATTCTATCTTTGTTATCTTTTTCATAATGACCTCTTAAATTTATTCTATCACATAAGTCGGTCTTTGGCAACTTGTGTAAAAAAATAGCGAAAAACACTCTGAAAAATGGGGTCAAGTAATAAAAAAAATGCCATCCTCAGATTTAATCCGAGAATGGCACGCTTTTACTTTTTGTTCAGGTTCCTGGCCATTTCTCTCAGCTTTAGTTCCTCTTCGTCATCTGTTTCATCCAATGTCAATCCGTGCTCCATTTTATTACCTTTGCAATCAACCGAAATGAAGGTAATAAAACCGTCAACAGGCATCGTCTTTGCCAATTCGGTAGTCATTTTAGTATACACTACAACACTTGATTTTCCCAAATGAACAACCTTGCTGTCAAATGTAACTATTTCACCCATATTTACAGGATTTCTGAACAGCAGTCCGTGTATGTTCAGGCATACAACATTTTTAGGATTTCCCACAGTTAATGAAGCGGCAACGAATGCTGATTCTACAAACCACTCCGCAGTCCTTCCGGCAAATAAGGTACCATGATGATTTAATTCTTCTGACTTAACTAATCTTGAGCAAACATAATTTTTCATAAATACCTCATTTATATTGTTGAATTCAAATTCTTATTATGCCACATCACCAGCATTGGTCCCGCTAAGCAAACCGTCGAATAACATCCGCTTATAACTCCCACAAGCATCGGTATAGAAAAAGTCTTAATTGATTCTATGTTATATATATATGCTAGAATGAAAACTATCAAAATACTTATGGCTGTTGTGGCACTTGTGTTTATTGATCTTGATAATGATTGATTTATACTGACATCCACTAACTCTTCAAATGGTTTTTTTGCGTAATAAGGCTGGTTTTCTCTTATACGGTCGTAGATGACTATGGTATCGTTAATAGAATATCCTATTATAGTTAATGTTACAGCTATGAATGAATCGTTAATAGGCATTTTTAAAATTGTAAATACAAAAAATACAACCAATACATCGTGCAGCATCGCTATAAGACCTATGACTCCTGCAGATAAACCCGAAATTTTTTGAAATCTGAATCTCACATAAAGTATAATAAACAAAGATGTAAGCCCTATTGCTATCATTCCGTTAGTTAAAAATCTTTTACCTATAAACGGTTCAACAACATTTGATTCAGCCAGTTTGATATTTGAATCCGGAAATTCCTTCTTCAATGCTTGCTCCAGCTCATCCTGCTCGCTTGCTTCAAGTCCGGCATTTCCCGAAAGATTCAAAACCAGTTTTTTATTTTCAGTCACTAAATCTTCGGTAATCTGAACCTCGGTATTCCTGTTCAGCACCTTGGTTGACACGCTTTCCGCCTTTATTGCGTCCATTTCACCTTCAAAGGAATACTTTAAAATTGCTCCGCCCTTGAATTGAATCGATAAATTAACTCCGTTTACAAATATAGAAATTATCCCCGCCAACATAATAACCAATGAAATAGTAAAGAATATCTTTCTGTTTGCATAAAATTTTATCATTTATTTTGCCTCCTTTACTTTCATTCCATAAAGGGATTTTTTTGTAAGTGAATCGTTCATACTGAGCGATTTTGTCATTATCCTTGAAGCAGTAACACCTGACAGGAAGTTTAATACACATCCCACCATAAGCGTGTAGCCAAATGACAGCATTGATCCCGTTCCGAATATCATCATTATCACCGCCGCCGCTATGGTTGTTATGTTGCCGTCAAACACTGCGGAAAATGCCCTTTTATATCCTGTATCAATAGAATATCCCAGGGATCTTCCCTCGTTTAATTCTTCCTTTATTCTTTCAGAAATTATAACGTTGGCATCAACGCCCATACCTATTGACAGGATTATACCTGCTATACCCGTAAGAGTAAGTGTTATCTGAGGTATGGAAAGTGCCAGCATCTGAACAGCCACCTGTAAAAGCAAGGCAAGGCATGCTATTACACCCAACAGCTTATAGTAAACAATCATAAACAAGCACACAAATATAAAAGCGATAATTGCGGCTTTTACCATAACATCAAGAGCACCTGACCCCATCGTAGGCGTTATGGTACTGTGATTTTTTGACAGCAGTGAAAAAGGAAGAGCACCCGAATTAATTTTATCAGATAGTGACTTTGCTTCCTCTACACTGTTGATATTTTCAATAACTGCGTTTCCACCCGTTATCTTGCTGTTAACAATCGGTGCTGAAATCAGTGTTTCATCCATATAAATTGACATACGTTGATTTATAAGTTTTTCTGTTGCATCTGCAAATTGCTTGGCTCCTGTATCAGTAAAGGTTAAAGTAACAACAGGCTGATTATTTCTGCTGTCCAATTGCACCTGGCTTTCCTTAACCTCTTTTCCTTCAACCATAATATTTCCTTCAGGGTCTCTGAATGTGAGCTTAGCTGTTTCTCCAAGCTCTGCTATAGCCTTCTGAGGATTAAAATCTGTTTCTCCTGATTTCCACGGAAATCTGACTATAATATGCCCGTTATTTTTATCAACCGTAATTTCTCTGTCCAAAATATTCTGGGCATCCATTCTTGTTTCCATTATTATTCTTGCGGATTCAAGCTCACTTTCCGTAGGCAGTCTGTCAAGATTAGCCGGTTCAAACACAGCCTCTACTCCGCCCCTGATGTCAATTCCAAATCTGATGTCCTTCATACCTCTTACGTTTAATGAACCTGCATGTACGCCGAAAACGGCTACAAATACTATGCAGATAATAAGAAGCATGACAGGAATATACATGTATTTATTAACTCTCATTTTTTTCTCCTTTGAAGAAATTGAGAGAATAATGATTGTAATATCATTATTCTCCTTATTAGCTTATTTTACTTTTTTCCACTTGTCAACCTTAACATTACATTAACAGATATATATATTATTGTTATAACTATAAATATTGCTGCCATTCCCATGCCCATAAGCTTCAGTGAATTGATTACATTCGTACTCATAACAACCTCCTACATCAATCCGGGAACAAGACCGATTATTACTCCGCCGGCTATAACCGATGCAATCTGACCAGATACATTGGCACCTACGGCATGCATCAACAGGTGATTCTGAGAATCTGCTTCAAGTCCCATTTTCTGAATAACCCTTGAAGACATCGGGAACGCAGAAATACCTGCTGCTCCTACCATTGGATTGATCTTTTCTTTAAGGAACAGATTTAAAAATTTAGCAAACAACGCACCTGCCATTGTATCGAAAACAAATGCCAGCAAGCCCAGACCCATAATCAATAATGTGTGGAGTGATATGAATACATCGGCTTTCATACTTGCCGAAATTGTAATTCCAAGAAGCAGCGTAATTAAATTTACCAGATCCTTTTGTGCCGTATCGGACAATGACCTTAAAACTCCGCATTCTCTTATCAGATTACCGAACATCAGGAAACCCACAAGAGCTATTGACGCAGGAGCCACCAAGCCTGCAATAATTGTAACAACTATAGGGAATAACAATCTTGTCATTCTTGACACGCTTTTCGGATTGTACTTCATTTTTATCTTTCTGTCCTTTTCCGTGGTGCACAGCTTTATGGCAAATGGTTGGATTATCGGCACAAGTGCCATGTATGAGTATGCCGCTACGGCTATAGGGCCGATATAATTGCTTTTTAATATCTGAGAAACCAATATGGATGTTGGTCCGTCCGCCGCTCCTATTATACCTATTGCTGCTGCATCATGTATGGGAAACTTCAGCAATGAAGCAACAGTTATTGTCGCAAAAATACCGAATTGTGCTGCAGCTCCGAACAATAACAGTCTTGGATTTGACAAAAGCGGTCCGAAGTCAATCATCGCTCCTATACCAATAAAAAGCAAAAGCGGCATCATCTCAGATGCTTCAATACCAACCTCAAACAACCAGTCTATAATTCCATGAACCTCTCCTATGCCCGGCAATACCTGGTTTAAAACTCCCGACATGGGGATGTTGACCAATATCGCTCCAAAGCCCATAGGAAGTAATAGAGCCGGCTCCAACTCTTTAGCTATTGCCAGATAAATCAGCACACCGCCTATTATCCACATTAAAATTTGCTGCCACGTAATTTGTGTAATACCTTGAATTAAAAATTCCATTTTCTGCTCCTTGTAGTATATTCCTGTGTATTCTAATACATAAAATAATTATACGCAATTATTCACATTGCGAAAAATTATTCATTTCTTGTCGAATTTAGCTTAATTAACCGTTGTTTACTTATTTTATCCCTCAATCACTCATGCATTCTAATAAATACTAAATATATTGATAAAAATGCAAGCGACATGTTTGTCCCTGCATTTTTCAATCCTTTTCAGTAAATTTATATTCTGTTTTATATCCGTTATCCGCCATGCTTATTATAACATTATGCTCATTTTCATTAATTTTAGTTGTTACCTCAGCATACTTGTTTTTCAAAAGAGAGACAGCAACTTCCTTAGTTAATGTAACTCCCTTTTCCGATAATAATTTATCTTCCTTCCACAGGGAAAACCTGCAAGAAGGAAAATTTTTATATCCTGCACAAAAAAAGCTTTTTTTACTTTCAAAAATCTCTCTGCCGCATCTCGGACATACGCCGATAATCTCTCTTTTGCTTTTCTTTCCTGTCTCCTCAAAGCTCACATTCTTTGTTGAGCTGCTTTTGCCTTCATTTATAATTTCAGCCACATATTTTTTTATATCCACGATAAAATCTTTTGATAAGCCTTCCTTCTTGGAGATTTTACCCAGCTCGCTTTCCCACTCACCGGTTAAATCAGGTTTTTTAAGTTTGTCATGGACAATTTCTATGAGCTGTATACCATTTTGAGTGGGAACAAGGTTCTTCTTGTTTCTCTTTATATAACCCACGGATATGAGTTTTTCTATGATTCCTGCTCTCGTTGCTGGAGTACCTAACCCGATTGATTTCATTTCCTCTCTCAGCTTTTCGTCCTCAATCTGTTTTCCCGCCGTTTCCATGGCTGTCAGCAAGGTTGCTTCCGTGTATGGCTTAGGTGGAGATGTTTTTTTAGTTAAAACCTTTATTTCCTTGGGAGTTAATTTATCCCCCTCCAAAAGATTTGTATTTATCTCTCCATCCTCTGACTCTTCCTTTACCTTGCCCAGCATTATGTCCTCAACTTCCTTCCAGCCGGGAATAACTATCTTTTTTCCTCTTGCCCTGAACTTTTCCTTGTCTATTTGCAGCTCAATGTCAGTCTGGTCATATTCCTGCTTTCTGTCCAATACTGCTATGAAACGGGCAACTATCAATTTTAATATATTTGCTTCTCTTTCCGGCAGCCTGATATTATAAATATTTCGTATGTTGGGCGTAACTATGATGGCATGATGATCCGTTACCTTCGAATCGTCAATAACTCTTTTATCCGCATTTAACTTCTGATTCAGAATTTTGTCCACACAATATTTCGTATCCTCGGAATTTCTCCACCCATCCTTGATATTTTGCAGAAGACCCGCTAACTGTGGCTTCATATCCTTTGTAAGATATCTCGAATCGGTTCGCGGATAAGTAGCCAGTTTATATTTTTCATATAAATTTTGTGCAGCATCCAGAGTTTGCTCCGCCGAATATCCGTATCTTTTATTGCCGTCTCTCTGCAGCTCCGTCAGGTCATACAATAACGGACGCTCTGTTGTTGCCCTCTTAGTGCTTAACTTTGTGATAGTTCCTTCCTTGCCTCTGCAGCTTTCGGCTATTGCCTCCGCCTTTTCAAGCTCATCTATTCTGGTACCGTTTTTATTGAACCATGTAGCCGTAAACATTTCACAATCGGCTGCAACCTCATAAAAGGGCTGTGAAACAAAATTGTCTATTTCCTTTTGTCTGGCAACTATCAATGACAATGTGGGAGTCTGGACCCTGCCTATTGTAAGCATGCGATTATATTTGACAGTAAACAGACGAGTAGCATTAATCCCCACCAGCCAATCGGCTTCGGAGCGTGCTCTGGCAGATTGATACAGAGGAAAATATTCCTTGTTATCCTTCAGGTTGTTAAAGCCTTCGGCTATGGCTTCATCAGTCATACTGCTTATCCATAACCTCTTTACGTTCTTGGTGCAGCCTGCATTTATATAGACGTAACCAAAAATCAACTGACCTTCGCGACCGGCATCCGTAGCACAGATCAATTCATCAACATCGTCTCTGTTCATAAGAGCTTTTACAATTTCATACTGCTTTTTTGTGGATTCATTGACAGCGTACTTGAATTGTCTCGGAAAAATCGGCAGGTCATTAATGTTCCATGACTTGTACTTCGGATCATATTCCTCCGGATATGCAAGCTGAATCAAATGTCCCACACACCAGGTGATTATGTATTTCTCTCCCTGCATATATCCGTCTCTTGACTGCTTTACATTTAAAACTCTGGCTATATCCTTTGCCACTGAAGGCTTTTCGGTAACTATAAGTTTCATAAAAATCTTCCTTTTTTAACCTATTGCCAAAGTATTATAGCACAGGATTAATAGTTTGTCCATTGTTCAGCCATTGTTATCCTATCGTTCACAAGATTTCTTTATCCACATATAATAAAAACATCATTAAAATTGGGAGGTTATCATTTGAAAGAGAAACATTATTTCGCGGGCAGCAACGCATCCAAGGGATTATCAAGCTATTTTGAGTCAATTTTAAAACCGGAAAAATTAAAACGTATGTACATCCTCAAGGGAGGACCCGGAGTCGGGAAAAGCTCCTTTATGAAAAAATTCGCAGAAAATATGAAAGAAAAAGGTTATTCGGTGGATTATATCCACTGTGCCAGCGACAATGACAGTCTGGACGGTATCATCGTACATGAACTTAAAATTGCTTTCGTTGACGGAACCGCTCCTCATACTATTGACCCGGTTCTTCCCGGAGCTGCGGATGAAATAATAAATTTAGGTGAATTCCTTGACGGCGAGCAATTACAGAAGCATAAGTGTCAGATTATCCAGATAAACCAAAACAAATCTCTTCTTTACAAAAGTGCATTCAGATATTTCCAGGCGGCGGCAATTATATCCGAAGAAATCAATTCCTTATACGACCAGTTTATAGATAATAAAAAATTCAATGAAATGTGCAATCAGGTGGTAAATAAGCTGTTCCCGGTTTATTTCCAGTCAGACAAAAGAGGCACAGCAATTAACATGTTTTCAGAGGCTTACACAGCAAACGGATTTATAAACTATACACAGACATTTTATCAGGATAAAAAGCTCTGGGCAGTTGTAGGTGAGGATACTAATTACACATCAAAATTATTGAGGATAATAGCTGATAAAGCCGTAAAAAGAGGATATGATATCGAATGCTGCTACAGACCGTTGTCAGCGGAAAAGCTGCAGCACCTGAGTATTCCAGATATGAATCTGATGATAGTCAGCATTGAAAATCCGATACACGCGGGATATGAAGAAATCTTTGATATTCACGAAATTATGGACTCGGATAAATTGAAAGCTCATATTTCTGAAATAGAAAACAATCTGTACCTGCATGATTTGCTGATTAACAAGGCACTGGATAAATTGCACGAAGCTAAAAAACAGCATGAGCTTCTTGAGGTATTTTATGTTAACGGCATGAATTTTGACGGAGTAAACAATGTTTTCAACAATACCCTGAATAAATATATATAAGAAATTCCCCTGTACTTATTCCAAGGAGGTATGCTTATGATTCTAACTTCACTCCACTACCTTTATATAGTCATGGTAGTGATTATTCTGGGTATTATGCTTATGAAAAAGGATATTGTTATTCCATGTATTATAGGAATTTTTGCAATGGGATATCTTTATTCCGGAAATGTTGTTTTTGCCGTCCAATCCATATTCAATGCCATCATTTATTCCGGAAGCGAATTCTGGGGCATAATTGTTATCATCTCACTTGTTGTGGCAATGTCCAAAGGATTGCAGGAAATAGGCTCTGATGTCCTGATAATGTCGCCGATTAAAAAGATTATGATTAATCCGTCAATGGCATTCTGGGCAGTGGGTCTGACCATGATGATCATATCATGGCTGGTGTGGCCCAGTCCGGCAGTTCCCTTAGTTGGTGCAGTCCTGCTGCCTGCGGCGGTTGCCACCGGCCTGCCCATATTGTACGTTGCCGTTTCCATGAACCTGTTCGGACACGGTGTCGCATTGTCAAGTGACTTCTTCATACAGGGAGCACCCACCATAACCGCAACAGGTGCCGGAATAGAAGCATCCGAAGTAATAGCTGCATCCATTCCCATCTGGTTTGCCATGTCGGCAGTAACAATAGCAGTTGCATTTCTTATGATGAGAAGAGATTTAAAAAGAAATCCGACTCTTTTTAAACCCATGGAAATAAATGAAGCTGTTGAAGTCAAAAGAATGAAAAACACCAAATTTATTTCAATTTTAACCCCTGTTGCTTTTTTGGCAAACATAGCGGCTATGCTGAAATATAACCTAGCCGGCGGAGATGCAACGGCTCTGGTCGGAGGAACCGCAATTCTGATTATGCTCATAACAGTTCTGTCCTCCTTCTCCATAAAGGATGGCTTCGACAAAATTGTTGACTACATCAAAGAAGGCTTTAAATTTGGAATTACTGTATTTGCACCGGTTATATTTATCGCGGGATTCTTCTTCATAGGAAATGAAGGCGGAGCAATAGCCATATTCGGAGAGGGTGCACCTGGCATACTCAACGACATCAGTATATCCTTATCCCAAAGTATACAGATGAATAAGCTTACCACAATTCTGACTCAGACAACAGTGGCAGTAATCACGGGACTTGACGGCTCCGGCTTCTCGGGACTTCCCATCGTAGGTACATTGGCATACACATTCTCTAACATTATTGACATCAACATGGCAGGACTGGCTGCCTTAGGTCAGGTCATCACCGTATGGGTTGACGGAGGAACCATAATCCCCTGGGCTGTTATCCCTGTTGCGGCAATCTGCAACGTAAGCCCTCAGGAGCTGGCAAGAAAAAATTTAATCCCGGTTCTCTGCGGCATGGCAGCAGCGATAATAGTAGCGTTATTCATATTATAAAACAGGAGGGCTCCTAAATAAAAGGGCAGCCCTCTTTTTATATTTTCATATCGTAAATACAAATCATTTTAATCGAATTGTTTTGTTTTACAAATATTAATCCTCATAGTAATATACATATAAATGAAACTTAACTATATGGAGACGGATATGGAATTAGTAAAAAAGGAACATGATCTGACGGAAGGGGTTATATGGAAAAAGCTTGTGATATTTTTTATGCCCATTCTTTTGAGCAGCTTGCTTCAACAGCTTTATACAACTGCTGATGCAATTATTTTAGGAAGGTTTGCGGGAGTGGATGCATTGGCGTCAATTGATGCTATTTATAGTCTGACTAAGCTTCCTGTAAGCTTCTTTGTTGGTCTTTCAAGCGGTGCGACGATTATAGTTTCTCAATATTTTGGAGCGAAAAATCATGAGGATTTATCCAGGACGGTACATACCGCCATAGCATTTGCTTTTTCCGGAGGACTAATTTTGTCCATAGTCGGAATTGTTTCAGCTCCGTATTTTCTTAAGCTGATGCAGGTTCCGGAGGATATATTCAATTACAGCCTGTCATATGCTCGCATATTTTTTGCCGGAATGGCAGCATCAATGGTTTATAATGTGGGAACGGGAATACTCCGGGCAGTGGGAGATTCTAAATCATCTTTTTATTTTCTGCTTGCGGCAAATATTGTAAATGTGGTGCTGGATTTAGTGTTTGTGGGACTGCTGCGCTGGCATGCGGCAGGTGCAGCATTTGCAACCGTAATTTCACAAATACTGAGTGCTGTCCTGGTTGTTAATACTCTTATGAAGACATCTCTTCCATGCAAAATTACACCTAAAAAAATACAGTTTCACAAGGATGTGCTGAACAATATTTTAAAACTGGGTCTTCCCATAGGTATTCAGTCATCTCTGTATCCAATCGCAAATATGCTGATACAGTCCAATATAAATCAGTTCGGTACAAGCAGTATAGCGGCATGGGCGTTGTGCGGCAAGCTTGATTTAATGATATGGCTTGTTATAGATTCCTTTGCTATTACAATTTCCACCTTTACGGCACAAAACTACGGTGCGCGTAATTTTGCAAGAATCAGAAAGGGGGTCACCATATGCATGGGTATTTCATTAACTTTGATTATTGCCATGAGCGGTGCTTTATATGCCTGGTGCAGGAATTTAAGCTTTTTGTTTATAGATGACATTGAGGTAATTGAATTAACCACCATGCTCATGAGATTTTTATCACCCATGTATTTTCTGTATATAGGAGGAGAAATTTTCTCCGGAGTAATACGCGGCACAGGAGAGACCTTTAAGCCGATGCTTCTGACTCTTGCAGGAACATGTGCATTCCGTATACTATGGATATTGTTTGCTGTTCCGCTAAATCCAACTCTTATTATGGTGCTGTGGAGCTATCCGGCTTCCTGGCTTATAACCTCTGTTATGTTTACTGTGTATTATCAAATATATCATCGTTCAAGATTATCTGACAGTTTGTCACCCTGAGGGCTTTAGCCAGAGGGATCTCAGAATGACAAAAATGCAGCTTATATTGACATTGATGTTTATCGGGCTATAATATTTGTATAATCAATGATAATAAAATTATTAATCAATATTATTGATAGGAGCAGAAAATGAATATTGAATATTTAAAAACTTTTGTGCTTCTGGCGGAAAACGGCAGCTTCTCCAAGACAGCAAAGGAACAGGTTCTGGTACAATCCACTGTCAGCAGCCGTATCAGCGAGCTTGAAAAGGAAATAGGTCAGAAGCTTTTTGTACGCAATAAAAATTATTCGGAGCTTACTCTGGCGGTAAAGGCACTGCTTGAGTATGCCGAAAAAATTATAAGCCTTGAATCCGGGGCCATTGCTCATGCAAATATGGCCGGAGAATATTCGGAAAAGCTGATAATCGGAACCGTGTATTCTCTGTATGATTCACATCTGTGCCATTTTATACCGGACTTTATGAAGGAAAATGCTGACATATCCATAAAGGTGATTTTCGGACATTCAGGGAGGATTATTTCGGGTCTCAGTAACGGAAGCATCAACATAGGCTATTCGCATAATCCTTACAGTCATCCCGGTTATATTTGCACGCTGCTTAACGAGGATGATGTACTTCTTGTGACGGCAAGTCAGAACAGGCAGTTTGCTCATGGAATTCCGGTAAGTAAAATAAAGGAGCTTCCTATTTATTATTCCAATTTTCTGTATTCCACGACTCACAACTGGATATTTCCAAAAAATAAATTATTTCAGCTTGATATTGATATTGCATCTAAAATAATACCTTTTTTAAAGACAGGAGAAAGCTACACATTTTTACCGAGAAAAATAATAGAGCCGGAAATAAATAACGGCTCTATTATAGAAATACCTGTACTGGACGGAAAGATTCCTCCGGTGCAAAATTATGTCATATACAAAAAGGAAGACGAAAAATCCAATGCATTGCAAAAATGGCTTAATAAAACAGGATATCATTAATGACATCCTGTTTTTATTATTTCTTTAAAACCTTTTTTAAATATTGTCCCGTGTATGATTTTTTCACCTTGGCAACTTCTTCGGGAGTTCCTTCCGCAACGATGGTCCCTCCTCCGTCCCCTTGTTACCCTTGTCACCCACAAGATTATGATAGCCAGACTATACCCTATTTACTCCTTTGTATTTTGGATAAGGCGCATGAGGATTGCCGCAACCTGCGCACGGGTAGCATCGCCGTGAGGCATCAGTTCATTGTTGCTACCCTTTATTAGCCCGACATTAACTGCCCAACTTAGCGGAGCTTGCGCATAAGCAGAAATACTGTTATAGTCTGTAAATTCCCGAATAGCCATGCCGCCCTGTGTGATGTCATACTTTTTATAAGCAGCATATCGATAGAGTATCGCCGCCAGCTGTTCGCGGTTGATGGAGTTTGTCGGGTTGGATCCGTCAGAAATACCATTTTCCATTGCCCATTGATGAGCATCGTCCATATCTGCTGGCATCCTGCCATCCATACGCGCAAGCACCATCCAAATCATCTGACGGGTCATAGCCGTGTTGGGACTGAACGTGGTAGCGGAAGTACCTGAGAATAGGCCGTTGTTGTAGGCGTAAGCCACACTTCCATAACTCCATGTATTTTGATCTACGTCCACAAACGGGAAGCTTACAATCAGATACTGAGACAAGTGGTCAGTTGTAAATTCTACCATTCCATCGCTGTAGGTGCCACTCTTCGGCTCAATCGTACCATCGTCCTTTATGAACCAGACTGTGATGCTGTCTGCGTTTTCGCCGGATTTCAGCGTGTACGGTACAGAAACATGAATCTTGCCATTATTAAAGGTGCTGGTCTTGGTGCCATTCACATAGACGTTTACGTCAACGACAACCGCCGTATTTGTCTGCTTGCCAAGCGCCTCTTTCTGCGTATCGCTGAGCTTTGCATGATCCACAGTCTCAACGGAAATTTTTACATCACCCTTGTCTTTGATGGCATTAAGCGCAGTTTTATCAAGGGTCACAGCACCGTTTGAAAGCACAACTTCAAGACTTATGGAGGTAGATGCGTTATCCACTGCCGAAACAAGCTTAGATGGGATAACTATGGCATTGACATTGAGAGCGGATACATCTATTTTGATTGTGTCGGTGTTCTTAGCTGCGGAAGCAATCATTGAAAGCTGCGTGTCCGTGACAGAAATTGTTGCCGTGCTGTTAGAGACAGTGGCAGACACACTAACCGTTCCGAAATCACTTGAAACCAGAACAGCGGAAGCACTGGCAGAAGATCCACCCGATGAGCCGCCGGAAGATCCGCCCGAAGACGACTTGCTTACAGTCAACACTCCGTTATGATATATAATTTTTTCATTGTAGTTGCCACCTTCCGGTACTAATGCGTCGCTGACAGCTATTGTGTAAGTATTGCTTTTCCCCATATCTGCATCACAGGTAATATTTGGGAGACTTTTTAATTCTTCGTTTGGTGCAAGACCAGCCACGGTATAAGTTAAAGTTGGCTTTGTATCGTTTATATATGCAGTTTTGTTATCAGCAGTGATGATGACGGTAGCTTTATTGATGGTAAAATTCACTACTCCACTACCGATATAAGCGGGGTCATTTTTGTCCACCGAAATAATCAACTTATAATTACCTGCATTCTTAGGAGCCGCAGATAAAGTTTGTCCGCTGTCTGTTTGCCAAGTATAAGTATAGGTAATAGCAGAAGGAGTTATTACCATATTACCCGAGGTGGAAACAGGTGAGCCGGAATAACTGATTTTATTACCGTCATAAGATTTATCTGTTACAGTTACACCTGAAATAGTTACAGGGATTTTGTCAGTATAATCTACATTTATAGTGATAGTACTGTTCTCATAGTTATCCATACCTGTAACATCAATGGTTACGGCATCAGAGGTATAGTCCTGCATTTTATTTACTACAAGAACGAGCGTATTTCCCTCCATGGTTGCACTGCTTAGGGAGTTATAGCTGTTACTGGTGATTGTAAATACAGGTGTACCACCGGGAATCAACGGATAACCACCGGTTTGAGTCAAGTCAAGACGCAGGGTGTAGTTATCTTGATTCTTTACCATTGTTGCAGGGCTGTTCAAGGTAAATGCGTCCGCTTTCAGGATTTCAACTGTTGTAGATATTTTTTCAACCTGCTGCTTTAGAGTATAGTTGCCTGCCATTGACCCTACCAGTGTCATGTTGCCAATGTTAATTGCATTGTAAGTGCCTGCGTCGGAGCCATTAAGGGTTCCTGTCAGTCCATTGGTATCTACATAGACCTCATCAGAATTTACAATCCCATTTAGTTTGACATTTGTGATAGCCACTGTATTTTTGCCGTCATACTTTTTATTCGAACCGGTGATCTCTGAGAGAGTTAGTTCTTTCGGTATAATAGTCGGTTTCAACTGACTCGTTAATTTACCGTAGCTGTCAGGATTCTCAGAAGGTATAAACACGACAGTGTATTCTGTTGTATCATTTACAGTTGGATAAATACTGTCTGCATTGTTGATTTTGTCATCCAATACCCAGCTTCCCCCTATGCCAGATGTCCCAGAATCAATAGTAAGCTTGCTTAAGGAAGTTCCATAAACTGCACTGTTAAAATTCGGCTGGCCGGCAGCAGGCAGTGTTTTTTCAGTGGTAACGCTTAAATCCTGTATATTCACATTTCCTGCCTTATCCTTAACCGTTGCGGTAAAGTCGTACTGTGTATTAGGAGACAGATTTGAAATGCTAAATACACCGTTGTCACCACCGGTGATTGTAGGTTCACTGCCGCCGCTGGTTTTAGACAGTTCATAGCCGGATATGTCAGAACCGTCGTCATTGGCATTTACAGTAATGATTGCTGCATTATCAGTTATATTTGAACTTTCGATTGCTGATATTGTAGGCGCCTTTGAATCTCGCTTAATCTCAATAGTCTTAGATGCGGTGACACTGCCGTCCGCAATCCTTTTAAGATAATAGGTGTAGCTGCCATTCATATCTGCAGTGACAACAAGGGATCCTTCCCACTTTGCATTTTTTCCTATTTCTTTTGAAATCTGAAATCCACTTGGAGCATTGACAGTTACGTCGCCTATGTACCAGTTATTATTGCCCTTATTGGTGTATGCCAAAGCAGCTGCTTCCGTTGTTTCTAATTGTTGAATTGTGAAGTTGACGGAGGTCGTAGTAAAGAATACAAGCTTGCCATCCTCAATGTATCTCTGGTCTTTGTTTCGTATGGTTACGGTGGCAGTTCCTGGCTCAATATTGTTACTGTATTCTATATCGCAGTAT
>JAFACY010000064.1 GCA_023425285.1 Bacillota bacterium | reverse complement strand
AGAAATATGTCCCGAACCCCTGGATGCACAGGATATGTTGAAGCGTGTGGGTCTTGAAAACAGGATGGATAATTTTCCGAGCCAATTGTCCGGCGGTGAACAGCAGCGTGTCTCCATTGCCAGAGCTCTGGCAAAGAACCCGCAGATTGTATTGTGTGACGAACCCACAGGGGCATTGGATTCGGAAACCGGGCGTAAGGTTCTGCGTCTCATACGTGAGGTGGCATATGACCTTGGCAAGACTGTAATAGTTGTAACACATAATGCCTCCATATCAGAAATGGCACATACGGTTCTCCATATGAGAGACGGAAAGATAGCGAAGATTCAGCATAACGAGCATCCGAAGGATGTGGAGGAAATTGTATGGTAAAAAACTCGCTGTTCATAAAATCTCTGAGGGATATGAAGAAGTCAAAGGCACAGTTCATTTCAATTTTTATTATGGCAACCTTGGCCGTATTCATTATGACGGGACTTGACAGTATATGGTTTACGGTTGAAAAGCATTCCGATGCAATGTATAGTTCGGCAAATATGTCTGATTTGTGGGTGACGGTACCCAATCCGTCTGAACAGATGATATGGGGAATCAACAGGTTTGACGGTGTGAATATAGTCGAAAAGAGATTCACCGCAGATGCCGATACAGACTTACCCAAATCCCCTACCCTTCACGTCTATGCACTGGACGGACGCAGCATTCTCGACCAGCCCGAGCTTCTGCACGGTAAATTCAGCAAAGGCGGCGGTGCCGTTCTGGACAGTTCATTTGCAAAGGTCCACAATCTGAAAGCAGGAGATTATATTTCCATTAAATTAAACGGCAGATGGCTGCGTCTAAAAATTGACGGATTAGCTCTCAGCACAGAGCACGTCTTTGCCGTTAAAAACTCCGCATCAATTACACCAGATCACTCCGAATACGGCTTCATCATAATCAATACAGATGCGTTGAAAAGCATTTACGGGCAGAAAATATATAACCAGATCAGTGTTAAAACCTCACCGGGTGCTGATATTGCACAGATTGTACAAAAATCCGGTGCGATTGCGGGAGACAGACTGATCGGAATCACACTTCAGAAGGACAACGCAAGCGTAAGCAGTGTAAATTCACGTATTCAACAGTTCAGAACACTTGCCGTGGTTTTCCCCATAATTTTTCTGCTGGTTACTGCTCTGATAACACAAAGCACCATGGTTCGCATGATAGAAAATCAGCGTACTCAGATAGGTATATTGAAAGCCTTGGGCTACAGTAAGCGAAGCATACTGTGGCATTACACATCCTATGGTGTCATGGTGGGTGTGCTTGGATCTATAGCAGGACTTATCACAGGAACCAATACATTGGGAAGAATTATGGTTCACCAGCTCAATCTTACGTTAAACAGCTACAGCTTAAAAATAAATTATTTAAACTTTGTGTTCGCTTTAATTTTAATTCTTATTTGCACGGGAGGAGTTTCGCTTCTGGAATGCAGAAAGCTTCTTGGCGATGCTCCGGCTTTTCTTCTGCGCGACAAGCCTCCGAAAAGCGGACAGCACATATTTTTAGAATCCATATCCTCGGTATGGGAGAAAATGAAGTTCAGCAGCAAGCTAATAGCCAGGAATATGGTTAAAAACAAAGGACGTCTCATAATGAGCACAATAGGTGTCATGGGCTGCACCGGCGTTATTATTTCCGCACTCACTGTGAGAACCACCTTGTCGGGCATAAGCGATTATACCTACGGCACAACATTCACATTCAACCAGAAGATTGTGCTGGATACCTCCAAGGTTAATTCCACATATCTTAAAAATCTTGAACTGGACGGCATAACCCAGCAAATTCAGGAAACCGCAGTACAGGTGATTTTTCCCGACGGAAGCTATAAAATGGAGCTTACCAATATCACTACAAAGAAAAGCCCCTTGATATATTTGCAGGACATTGACGGCAATCCTGTTTCGATTCCTGAAAAAGGTATTCTTATGACCCGCAAGCTGTGCAGGGAAAAAGGTTTAAAAAAGGGTGATATTATACAAATCAAGATAAAGGATAAGGGATATGCTGCCGTTCACATTGAGGAGATTGCATACATTGCCTCCGGTCAGGGGATTTATATGACAGACACATATTGGGAGTCCTTAGGTGAAGACTTTGGGCCTTCAGCGCTGATGGTGAGATGGAACGGCGCACCGGATGAGAAATTCCTCGACAGAGATTTCGTTTCCGACTCGGCAACAAGGGAAAGCATGCAGGAAGGACTGACCTCCAGTTTGGGAGTTGTAAATCTGGCAGTCGTGTTACTGATTGTCCTTGGCTCGTCATTAGCATTTGTGGTTCTGTACAACACGGGCATGCTTAATTATGTGGAAAGAATCAGGGATCTTGCAACTTTTCGGGTGCTTGGATTTCATCACAGGGAAATACAGTATTTAGTGCTGATAGAAAATTATTTTTCAGTGCTGTTAGGTATGATTTCCGGCATACCCGTAGGCAGATTCATGTCATGGCTGATCGCCAGCAGCATAGATGAAAGATTGGATCTTCTCGGCAATATCAGCATGACGGATGTTGTTACAGCCGGAGTTATGACCGCATTTTTTGCATGGATAGTCAATAAGGTAATAGCACACAAGATGAAAGAAATTGATATATTTGAAGCTTTAAAAAGCGTAGAATAGCAACAGATGGAGGAAATATGAAAAATCTGATTTTATCACATAAAAGAGCTGCGGCAGCAATATTAGTACTTGTTATACTTATTGCAGCAACCGTAATATTTGTTCAAAAGAAAAAAGATATGGAAGCTATGAGGGCAGCGGATACCCCTGTTACCTTGAACAGTACTGCCGGGATGGAAGCCTGGGGCGAGGTTATGTACAGCCGCATTGAAAACATAAGCATTGATTTTCCTTCAACTGTTACTGATGTGAAGGTTAAGGAGGGAGAACGTGTTACGTTAAATCAGCCTCTTGTGGATATAGACCTTACAGAGTATAATGGAAGTATCGAAAAATTAAATAAGCAGATGATTGCAAACCAACTGGCACTGGAAGCAGCGCCTCAGGATATCTCAGCACTTCAGGCAGACGCAGCCCGATTGCAGGAAGAAATTGCCCGTAAAAAAGAAGAGCACAATAATGACACGGCTGCGGATATTAAACTGCTGCAAAATTCCATTGAGCTTGCACTGAAGGAGCTTGAGGATGCAAAGACGGAATTTCAGGATTATCAGTCATTGTATGATGAAGGAGCTGTTTCAAAGACTGTACTTAATCAGTATGAGTCAGCCCTGAATCAGCGTCAGAAAGCTGTTGATGATCTGGAGGCAAGCATAAAGAAAACAAAGACTGCCTTAAAGGATGAGCTTAATATGCTTGATATCTCACTCAAATCCAAGCAAATTCAGATTTCGCAGCTTCGTGACGGCAACAGCACAAGCGTTGCCATGCAGGAAAGCAGTGTTTCCGCAACAGAGGTGGATCTGAGCATCATGACGGGTAAGCTTGAAAAGGATTATATCAAGGATAATCAGATTGTTTCAAATGTGAAAAACGGAATCGTAAAGAACATAGCAGTCATAAACGGTAACAGTCTCGGTGTACAAGGCGTACCTACGTCTATACTTCAGATAATCGATGCCGATTCCATAACAGTCAGTGCAGAGGTTTATGAAGAATTCATAGGAAGTGTACAGATCGGAGATGCGGTTAAAATTGTTCCTTCGTCGTTTCCCGATATTTCAATACAGGGAACAGTCACACATATTCCGGCTCTTGCAGTTGAAAAGGACGGCAGAAGAGTTGTACGTGTAATCATTAATCCGGATGATTCTGAAAATATACTGAAGCCGGGTTTTACCGCAGATGTTTATTTTCAGAGAAAATAAAATAATCAAATGAGGGGGAATAATTTTGAGCAGATTAATTCGTTATGCGAATTCAAATGATGCTGAGGCATTGGGTAAAATTCATTCACAGTCATCACAGGAGGGATATAAAGGTATCATTCCGGACGATGTATTGTATGATGTTTTTTCTTTGGAAAGAAGAACAAGCCGCTTTATCAGTGAATTGTCCATAGGAGAACCTAAGACTGCCATTGTTTTTGAGGATGATAAGCCGGCGGGCTTGATTTCAATAGGCAAATGCAGGTATGGAAACAATGATGAGTCCTGGATAGAAATATGGAGAGTTTATATAATCCGTGAATTTTGGGGAAGCGGAGCTGCTAAGGATTTGATTGAATGGGGAATCAATGAAATAAAAAGGACAGGTATTAAAAATATAGAGCTTTGGGTACTGGAAGAAAATATGCGTGCAAGAAGCTTCTATGAAAAAATTGGCTTTAAGCATGACAACACCTCTATGATGTCCGACAGCGGAGACATAGAGCTGCGATATATAATGCAGTGAAAAAGCATCCTTAATAAGGATGCTTTAAATTGCTTATTTTAACATTGAGCCTATGAACCAGATGTTTTTGCTGAATGCTGCAACATAGCCTTCAAATATAGCTAC
>JAFACY010000037.1 GCA_023425285.1 Bacillota bacterium | reverse complement strand
ACGCGCCCTGCTCATTTTAAAAAAATGGTCGACAGGGCTTAGGTGGTCGTTTTTTGTCTTTTGAGAAATACATCAAAAATATATGATTTTTATTTCATTTTTCACTTGACATCACACCGCTGGACTTTCATGAAGGGCATAAAAAATCCCTATTATAGCTTTCTATTGCTATTATAGGGCTAAATTCCTTTTTATGGTAGTAACTGATAGCTCTAAAAAAGTCACTTTTTTTAATCAGAAAACATATTTGGCAAGCTCTTCTCTTCCTGAAATAAAGAGCTTTTCGTACACCTCAAGCATAATATTCTTAACCCTCCCCACTGAAATACATTGCTGCTCAGCAATCTTCGCATATGGAATGCGCCGTGCCACCATCTGAGCGATGTGGTATTCCCTCAAGGATAATACGAGCGTAAGGTTATCCTTCGTAAAGTGGTTATGGAAAATAATCCAGTTTTGAAATGTTCGCATCCATTGTCTGATTATAACATCATACTGATTAGGAAACTCCTTTAAGAGGCACTTTTCCATCAGACCTCCGAGAGCAGTCAAGTTCTCCGCAAATGGTGTAATGAAACCGTGAGGCAGAGCTATTCCCATTGCCTCAAGCAAAAAACCCTTTGCCTTGTCCTCCTGTTCCAGTGCATGACAAGCTGTTGCACAACACAGCCGAAGATATATGCCTGTGAACGTAAAGGTATTCTCAGGCTCATCAAGAATCAATGCGGTCTGTGCCACAGAAAGCATTGCTTCATACTTACCTATACATTGCAAATATTTTGCCCTGAGATACAGAGCATAATAACGAAACTGCATGGGTACATCGTCGAAATTTCCTTCCCTCAGCCACTCAGGGGCAAGATTAGGTACTATACAGCTAACTGATGCTGCTGCAAGGGAAAGCTCAGCAAAAACAGCTACTTCACCGCCACCTATTATTTTATCCTTAAGATACGCTTCTATTTCCATGTACGTATGATAATCTCCCAAGCTGATAACGGCAGCAACTGCTACAATACTGGCACGAAGCTTTACGGCATCGTTGCCCTTTATACTATGAAAGTAGTGCATCGACTGCTGAAAATCCCCTCGAAAATATGCAAACTCCGCCCCGTATTGAAGCCTTGCCCAATCCTCCTTTACAGTATCCAGAATCGCTTCTGCGTTGTGCATAGGCATCGGTGCATTGGTCATTGAGACTACATGTGCCAATTCGGAAGACAGGGTATTTTGAGCGCATTTTTCCCTCCTGCGCGGGTCTGCGGGTTTCTCCGTGACGGCATGAAGCATCCAGGCTCTTCCAAGCTTCCTGGCTCCGGGAATACGCTCCTGCTCACAAAGCTTCTGTACCCTTCGCAAGGATATATTCCATTTTGCTGCCGCTTCCCTGGCAGTAATATATTCCATATGTTCCATTACTGATTTCACCATCTTATAATAAATTTAATTTACTACATTCTATACGCAATTACGAATAGAATCAAGAGGAACAATAATAATTTTTCAAAAATAAAAAGAACTGAGAGGAATCACTGCCTCTCAGTTTTTAATTATTTATCAACAATTCAATTGCTGTGTTTTCATCAACAGGTCTACTGATCAGATATCCCTGCAATCTGTCACATCCGTTATTTTGCATATACTGTCTTTGTTTTTCATGTTCTATACCCTCAGCTATAACACAGTGCCCTAACTTGTGAGCCATTGATATAATGTCGGCAGTTATGGAATCCTTATCACCGAGAGTCATTATTTTATCGCTGAAATATTTATCAATTTTAAGTATATCCACATTCAGCTCACGTTCTCTCGCCAAAGAAGAATATCCCGTTCCGAAATCATCTATGGCAATTTTTATACCAAGCTCTTTTAATCTGCCCAAAATCATGTTTATCTCACAATAACTTGTCGAAAAAATAGATTCTGTAATCTCAAGAGTAATATTTTCCGGATTGATTTTCATTTTGTTAATCATCCCTATAAGATTATCAATAAAATCATCCTTTATTATCTGCACTACGGATATATTGATTGATATGTTAATTGTATCATATCCCTTGTTCATCAACCTGTTTAAAAAGCTGAGTGCTTTAATAATGATCTTTTTACCTAACGGAATAATAAGCTTTGTTTTTTCGGCTATGGGGATGAATTCCAGCGGAGGTATCAGTCCTAAATTACAGCTTTTCATTCTTGCCAGAGCTTCAAATCCGCATATTTTATTCAGATTAATATCAAATATGGGCTGGAACTCCAGAAATAAGTTATCATAGCTTTCTATTGTCAGGATCGAAGCAATTTCACATTTAATGCTTTCTTCACGAATCAGGACCTCTTCCATTTCAGTATTGAAAAAGCATACGTCAAAAACTCTGTCATTGGCATTCAAAGCTTTTTCAGATGCAATCAGAAGATTTTTAAAAAGCTTTTCTATATTATTTTTATTATATTCATCAATTTCAACTATTCCTATTCCGCCGCCTATTCTTTCACTGTCCAGCACCGACTCAAGTGTATCGATAATTTCACAGCATAACTTTTTCAATTCATCCTTATCCTCATAATCCTTTATGTAAAATGCGAAACTGTTCTCATAGATACTGAATAACTGACAATTATAAGCACAATGACGTTTGAGTGCTTTTGTAAATCTTCTTAATTACTTCCTGTGTATAATGAAATCCATATGTAAGACTCAGTGAATGGATTGCCGTTAAATTTACACATATAATCGCTCTCCTGCCAAAATAAAACTCTGCGTCAGTGATTAAAAGATTTTCCAGATACCTGCGGTTATATAGGCCTGTCCATATATCATGCTCGCTGTTGTATCTGAGATTGTTCTCAATTTGTTTACGGTCGGATATATCAAGGATTATTCCTTCGAGAGCTTCCACCTCTCCCTTAGCATCGTAAATTCCCTGTCCCATCTCAAGAACCCATTTACGCTCTCCGTCCGCCGTATTAATTTCATATTCATATTTAAACGGAAGCCTGTCCTTTAATATCTTTTCCCATTCCTTCCACAAGGATTCGCGGTATTCGGGTGAGATCAAATCATTAAAGGATAAGTCCCTGTTGTTTATCAGACTTTCGGGAGAATATCCGGTCAGACTGAAGCATCCGTCAGAAACGTATTGCATAGTCCAGTCCCTGTCGTAGCTGCACCTGTATGCCAGCCCCGGAAGATGAGAAAGAAGAACCGACTTGCTGCGTTCACTTTCACCGAGAGATTTCTCTATCTCTTTTCTCTGAGTAATATCCTGCACTAAGCATATATGGCTGAATTTATAGTCACTTGTCAGATTAAGCCTGGCAATAACTATGTGTGCCCACAAATATGAGCCATCCTTTCTGATATATCTCTTATCCATAGAATAGCTGTTTATTTCCCCTGTCTGAAGCTTCTGAAATTGTTTTAAATCTTCAAGCAGATCATCAGGATGTGATATCTTTTCCCACCCAAGCTCTATGAGCTCCGATTTAGTCCTGCCCATCATTTTCTCAAACATCGGATTAACAGTGTAATAATCGTCAAAGTGGTCGCAAGAGGGTTCTCTGTTAAGTGATATTGTTATACCGATGGGAGACTGTTGAAATATTGTATCAAAGGTAACCCCCTGTTCATACAGTCTTTGTTCATATGATTGCTGTATTTTGAGAAGCTCCAGATGTATGTCAATTCTTTCCCTCAAGGAAGTTGCATTAATAGGTTTTCTTATGTAATCAACCGCTCCAAGGCTCAAATCTTTCACTTTATCATGCTGTTCATCAGAATCGGTTAAAATTATAATTCGCAAATTCTTGTTTTTACTGCCAAGATTCAGAGAATTAAGGAACTGCAGGACATTCATATTATCAATATTCAGATTGAGTATGACCATGTCAATATCTCTGTGCACATCAATTATGTCCATAGCCTCTGTATCGTCACATGCAGTAAGTACATCGCAATCACACAACTCGTCTTTTATATTTAATATATCTCCGGTTGAATCATCGACAACCAGTATTTTTATGGACATATGAATCCCCCTTTATATTAAGACAACATCACCTTATTGTCTGAAACATTTTATCAACTATAGCGTATATTATTAAGCTAACAGCATTTTAAGGTTGTTTTTATACTTAGATGTTATTATATCACAAATTTTTACAAAATAATACAAAAAATATAAGCGTATGACAAAATTGATGTCAGTAGCTTATACTTTATTTTAACTCCCCACACTAAATAATTCTCTGCATCTCCTTAGATGTATCATAGCAAAGTACATAAAGCTGATTTCCGTTAAACTCAAACTCTTTTACTACCTGCATGCCTAATTTTCTTGAATGTGCCTGAAAAGACCTTTGATTTGATTTATCCACATAGGTAACCAAGACAGGATATCTGTCCCTCATCAAAAGTCTCGAGCATTCAAACAGATTAAGCAACACCTCCGTACCCCTGTAATCCCTGTCTATACAAGCAGGTCCGTACTGATAGCAATTATCTTCCGATAATGCAGTATCCATATATTTAATATTGGGTAAATCATCAATCATGGGATGAAACACAGGCCATGTCTTCCAGAAGCTCCATGACGCTGAATTTGCAAATCCTACTACCCTATCACCGTCACAGGCAACGGCTACTCCCCGCTCTTCTTCTATTAATATTTTTAATTTGTTTTCAGAAAAAAATGTTCCGATAAATCCATCAGCCTTATCTTCTTCACTGATTGAATTTTTATGATACTTTTTCTCCAGCAATAAAATACCCGGAACATCTTTTAGCTCAGCACTTCGATAAATCATTTTACTTCCACTCACTGATATATTTATTTATTGATCTTATCATTTCTTTGAAAAATGGTGCGTCGATTTTTCTTTTGTAGAATTTTACCGCAAAATCCGAATTGTCAGATTCTTCTTTAGAGAACATTTTATCAATGAATTCTTTCGGGATTGACGGATATACATCATCAAATACAACGTATGATTTGTCAAAGCGGTCTCTTGTCTGAGGCTTGGTATCGTAGTTTCCCATTACTATCAGGGTTATGGGCATAGTGTATTCCGGAAGATTGAAAAGCTCCTTGTGATATTCGTAGTTTTCCATTATATCCCCGATGTAGCATGTTCCGATACCCATACTTTCTGCCGCTATTACAGCATTTTGTGCCGCAATCATTCCATCCTGAATCCCTAACATAAAGTCACTTATACAAGGTCCCTTGTAATCGGGAAAGCTTTCCTTAATATTTCTCTCCTCAAAAAACCTGTGCCATTTGTAGTTATCGGCAACAAACAGTAATGCCAGATCGGCACTTTCTATGAAAGGCTGATTGTCACAGCTTTTTGCAAGCTTTGACAAGGTTTCTTTTGACCTTATTTTTATAATGCTGTAAGCCATCATGTTGCCTGCGGTTGCCCCTCTCATTGCCGAATCCACAATGCATTGCACCTGTTCATCTGTTATCTTTATTTCGTTAAATTTTCTGATTGATGTATGTGATTTTAATAATTCTATAACCTCGTTCATAATACCTCCATCCCAAGCTTTTTAGCCATAGCTTTGTATTCACTGTTTTCCGCATCCTCTTTTGCAGCCAATCCATATGCCAGAAGCGAACCGCCTTCTTGCCAGTTTAAATACTTGCATAATGTTTCATAATGTGCTCTGACTCCATCCATTGCCCAATCATCCTTATCTGCTCCCGCGGCAATTAAATACAATTTTTTCGGACTTTCTCTGAGCAGTGCATTGACGGAATAAAACCTGTCAATTACAGTCTTCAGCTGTGCCGTAAAACCGAAATAATAAAGCGGTGATACCAATACAACCGCATCTGCTGTCAATAAATTAATAATAATTTCAAGCATATCATCGTATTCATAAACACACTTGCCTTCATTTCTGCGGCAGTGATTACATCCGATGCACGGATTTATCTTTAATTTAGCCGTATCAATACGTATAACTTCATGTCCCGATTGCTTAGCTCCCTCACAAAACTCGTCAGTAAGAAATGTTGTTGTTCCATTTTTATGCGGACTGCCCGTAAGCACTAAAATCTTCATATTTTCCCCTTGATTTCTCTGATATTTATTCTATTGTATCATACTATAATTAATATTTAAAATCTTCTTTTAAAATCGAATACATGTAGCTGTCTTCAAAACCTGCGTTGCTTTTATATTTCTGCCTCGCCAATCCTTCCAATGTCATTCCGGCTTTTTGCATTACCTTTCCCGATGCAGGATTGTTTATGGAATGATAGGATTCAATTCTGTTAAAACCAACAACCTCAAACCCAAATTTTAATACTTCCTTAAACGCTTCTGAAGTTACACCTCTACCCCAATATTTTTTGCTTATATTGTATGCAAAATCTCCGCACATATCACTTTCATTAACCACAAATAACCCGATGGCACCTATGGGTTCATCATTGTCCTTAAATGTAACAGCCCATTGATAGAAATTTTTATTTGCATATCTCGTAAGCCAGTCATTAATTTTCTCTTCGGTTTCTTCAATATTCTTATGATGCTGCCATCTCATATACATGCTTATTTCACTGTCACTTGTCCAATTGTTGTATACAGCTTCCGCATCATCAACAGTAAATCTCCTGAGAATTAATCTGTCCGTTGTAAGTGTTACGGTTCCTACATGATTCATATAATCACCTCAATATAATACTATTTTATTACATTTATTTACCATAATATACTATGCTCTTGTATTTGTAAATAACAATAGAAATACATACCATTTGTTTGTGCGAAATTTTCACCATAATTAATGGTGTAAAGTTACTGCAAATTATGGTATGATATAATATAATAAAAAAGAAGTTAGTCTGTGCCTGGAGGTTGATTAATGAAAAGAACAAATAATTTAATTTTAACTATTCTATGCTTAACATTATTAGTTTTTGCCGGATGCAGCAAAAATGAAGAAAAGAATGCTCAACAGATTGCAAAGGATTTTATTACAGATTTATATACGGTGAGCAATGAAGAGGTTGAGAATTATAAGTCCCTGAGGGATGTCTCTCCTGCTGAAGCACTGGAAATGGATTTGAGCAGTGCGGTACAAATTAACGATGACATTTTAAAATCATTAATGTCAGAGGATGCATATGAAATCTTGCTGAAAAACAGAGATAATTTAAAGCTTACTGAATTATGCTACAGAAAAAATCGCACAATTCAGGCTGCAGAAATCCGATTATCAGAAAACAATACTGATATTAATAAAAATAAGGCAGATTATGATTTTGAAATAATTTTAAGAATAATTTCTGATGATGGTACAGAAACTGAAGATATAGCAAAAGGAAATGTATCTCTCGGAAAAATTAATGATACATGGAAAATTACAGGATATAAATCAGGATCATTTCCGGATATACTCATGAAACTGCCGGATTAATTGAAATATAAAAATGTCGATATCTTGTTTGATACCGACATTTTTTTTTTTGTTTATCTTTCATCTACAATCGCACTGATTGCTCCGTATAAAACGCCTGCTACAGGCCAGATAATCCATGACATCGCCCAATTATATGTCACAAAGCTGTATCCTAAATAGGCAGCAACCACTACACACCAATATACACTTGAAACGATTCTTGATATTTTGTTGGTTTTCCTTTTTAATGAATAGTCTCCCTGCTGCAACAGTATGTTGCATGTACTGTTAACGGCACTTTTGCCTATGAGATTGTATGTTGAAAATGCAACTATGAACAGAGTAATTACTACGGATAACACACTCAGTCCCTCAGAATCAAATACAAGCGGGAGGACAATAACCGGCAATGCGCTTAAAATATACAATATAACGGACGTACTTACTGTCGACCTGTATGATGGTTCATCCTCTGTAAGTATGCTACGAACCATTTGTTCTGTTTTATAATCCACTTCGAATAAATCATATTTTAGATTATCATATTTTTCAAGTCTGCCCGAAGATCTTATTATATATGACACTCCGACAGCCACCAAGGCTAACAGCGCCACCAGCCCCACGGCAATCAACAGCTCCTCTTTTATACGAATCACATTCAATTCGCTCAGTCCGAGTAAAAAAAGCAATACAGCGGGAGATATTATGCAATACAGTACTCCTAAACCTATTTTCGGTATTGCCTCCCTTGCCGTCTCAATATAATTTTGTGCTTCCTCATAGGTTACCACCGGGATATCCGATCTGTTTGCCAGTGCATGCTTAATCCCCAATGTGTCCCCTAACTCATCCAGATTTCCGAATTCGGATATGA
>JAFACY010000250.1 GCA_023425285.1 Bacillota bacterium | reverse complement strand
AGCGCTGTTCATGAGAGAAAAGATTGGAGGCTAATATGAATAACCGCGGAGGTTTGAATTTAGGTGATGAAATTCGTAATATTGTTCAGGATGCGGTGAGCAGTATGAATTTTAATAGATTGAATCATGATGTCCGGGATTTTGCCAATGGTGCACTTGATGAGGTCAGAAGATCGGTTGCGGTAAAACCAAGATCACCTTCCAGATCTAATAAGACTGTTGTTCCGGTAGGAAAGGTTTCGGGTACGGTATTTACCGTGCTTGGTTCGATCGGAAGCAGTATATTTTTAATTGCATCGATTGCAACGGGGACACTGGGCTACAAGCTTGGAGTCAGTGTCCTGGCCGGTGTAACATCGTTTATAATGCTGCCGTGTTTTGTGGCAAGTGCGGTTTTATTATCCAACGGGATAGCAATACGGGGCAGGTTAAAGAGGTTCCGGAAGTATGTATCGGAGATGGGCGGGCTCAGCTACTATATGCTTGAGGATTTTTCTTCCGCTACAGGTCGGAGCGTCAAGTATACAGCCAGGGATTTGCGTAAAATGATTGATGCGGGAATGTTTCCTGAAGGGCATATTGATGATAAAGATACCTATTTTATGTTGGATAACGACAGCTATGAACTGTATCTCAGGTCTCAGGAAAATATGAGGATGAGGGAAAAGGAAGAGGCTTTGCGACGTAAGGAGCAGGGTGCGATGGACCCCGAAATCAGGAAAGCAATTGATGAAGGACGGCAATTTGTTCGTAAAATAAAAAATGCCAATATAGAAATACCGGGAGAAGAAATTTCCCGTAAATTAGACAGACTTGAAGAGGTAACGGGAAGGATTTACGATTATGTGGAGTCCCGTCCGGAAAAATTTCCTGCAATAAAGAAATTTACGGAATATTTTTTACCGACCACATTGAAATTGCTGGATGCCTACAGACACTTTGACAATCAGCCCGTCAAAGGCGAAAATATATCAACTGCCAAGAAGGAAATAGAGGATACTCTGGATACCATCAATCTTGCATTTGAGAACCTGCTCGATGATTTGTTCCAGGAAGCGGCAATGGATGTATCTACGGATATATCCGTACTGGAGACCATGCTTGCGCAGGAAGGATTATCACAAAAAAATATAAAATAAAACTTTAAATAAATTATAGGGGAGAAAAACGATGAATAATGATGTACCTAAATTAGTTCTTGAGCCCTTTGGTGATGAAGCGTCAGATAAAGAGGAATTAAATGATGCAATTGTAAAAAGGGACAGTAAGCCGGTTGAAAAGCCTTTGTTTGACGAAAGCACGCTGACACCGGAAGAAAAAAAGATGGTTGATGATTTTTCCAATCAGATTGACCTGACCAAATCCAATCAGATACTCCAATACGGTGTGGGAGCTCAGAAGAAAATAGCGGACTTTTCGGAGTCTGCACTGAACAACGTAAAAACTAAGGACCTGGGCGAAATCGGTGACATGCTTTCAAGTGTTGTAACGGAATTAAAAAGCTTTGATGCGGATGAAGAAGAGAAGGGATTTCTGGGTCTTTTCAAAAAATCCTCCAATAAGCTTACGGCAATGAAGGCTAAATATGACAAGGCAGAAGTAAATATAAATAAAATATGTGAAACTCTTGAATCAAATCAGATGCAGCTGCTGAAGGACATAGCAATGCTTGATAAAATGTATGAGCTTAATAAAACATATTTTAAAGAGCTTTCCATGTATATACTTGCCGGTAAAAAGAAACTGGAAAAGGTTCAGAATGAAGACCTGCCTGCATTGATGGAAAAGTCGGCTGCCAGCGGTCTTCCGGAGGATGCACAGGCAGTTAACGATTTGATTGCCATATGCAACCGCTTTGAGAAAAAGCTTCATGATCTGGAGTTAACCAGAATGGTATCAATTCAGATGGCACCGCAGATCCGTCTGATTCAGGGAAACGACACTATTATGGCTGAGAAAATTCAGTCCACAATTGTAAACACTATTCCTCTCTGGAAAAGTCAGATGGTTTTAGCTATGGGAGTTACACATTCCGGTCAGGCTGCAAAGGCTCAGAGGGAAGTGACGGATATGACCAACGAGCTGCTGAGAAAAAATGCTGAAATACTTAAAACAGCAACCATAGATACAGCCAAAGAATCAGAGCGTGGAGTTGTGGATATTGAGACACTCCGTATAACCAATGAATCATTGATTTCAACCCTTGACGAAGTGATGCGCATCCAGACCGAAGGTCGTCAGAAGAGAAAAGAAGCAGAAATCGAACTGAACAGAATTGAAAATGAATTGAAAAATAAGCTCCTGGAAATGAGAGTTTAATAGAGAAATACAGACAAGGGATGCTCCTTACAGTGAGGGCTTTCCTTGTTTTTCTGCTATATAAAAATAAAATTGATCAGAAAAAGTGAGTTAAAAACATGAGAATTATTATTTCACCGGCAAAAAAGATGAAAACAGATACGGATTCACCGTTGGATGTGGGTACACCTAAGTTTATGGAACAGACAGAGGTGCTTTTGGAGTATATGAAAGGTCTGTGTTATGAGGAATCAAAGAACGTATGGAAATGCAATGATGGTATTGCAAAGCTGAATTATGACAGGATACAAAGGATGAATTTACACTCTAATCTGACACCTGCCATACTTTCTTATGAGGGTATACAGTATCAGTACATGGGGCCGGGAGTGTTTGGGATGGCGGAGTATGAATACATAGAGGAGCATCTGCGCATACTGTCGGGATTTTATGGGATGCTTAAGCCTTTTGACGGAGTCACGCCCTACAGGCTCGAAATGCAGGCGAAGCTGCAGACGGGAGAATTTGATTCGCTTTATGATTTTTGGGGTAAAAGACTGGCTGAGGAAATATTTTCTCAAAGTGAATGCATCATCAATCTCGCATCAAAGGAATACAGCAGATGTATTTCGGAGTATATTGATGACAGCATAAAATTCATAAGCTGTGTTTTCGGTGAAATGAAGGGTGACAAGGTCATTGAAAAGGGAACGCAGGTAAAAATGGCCAGAGGAGAAATGGTACGCTTCATGGCTGAAAATAAGATTAAGAATGCAGAGGAAATTAAATTGTTTGACAGACTCGGCTACACGTATGATGACAGCTTGTCGGATGATTGTACATATGTTTTCATAAAGGGAGGAAAATAACATGCTGGAAAAAGGAACAAAGGCACCTGA
>JAFACY010000302.1 GCA_023425285.1 Bacillota bacterium | reverse complement strand
CTACTTGACATTAATTGTGGAAATTCAATATAATATATTACGAGGTGTTATAATGAATGAAAATAGATGTAAAGAAGAGGAGGGCGTTAAAAGCTCTCAGATAACCGAACAGTTTTCAATACCCGGTGCCGGCGGTATAATTGTAAAGAGGATAGATAATACAGAGCATATCCTACTGCAAGAAAGGTGTAAGATTGATGCACCAAATGAACATGGTCTTTTGGAGATACCGGCGGGGAAGGTGCGTGCATTCGAGTGTATTTTTGATACACTAAAAAGGGAAATAAAAGAAGAAACGGGTTTAAATGTAACACAGATACTTGGTGAGAATCTGTCCAGTGTGTATGAAGGCAATTCTTACAAGGTTATTAACTTTGTTCCGTTTTCATGTTCACAAAATATAGAAGGCACATATCCCATTATTGTTTTCGTCTTTGTCTGTAATGTAGAAGGCGACTTGCTGCCTTTTTCAGACGAATCAAAAAACTATAAATGGGTTTCCGTCGAAGAAATGAAGATTTTACTGAATAAAAACCATGAATTATTTTATCCCATGCATGTAAATACATTGAAAAAATATGTTTTTGACAGTAATATTACCTATAAATAAGGCGGTGAAATTTATTTTGAATTATATTGATGAAATTAAAAATTATATCCCCAAAGACGCTCAGGAAGTCCAAGATAAAAAAGTTATTTTAAACTGTATAGAGCTGTTTCCGCAAAATATTCTGCTGAGGGATAACGAAATTGCACATATAACCAGTTCGGGGTTCATATTAAACAAGTCTCTCAGTAAAGTATTAATGATACATCATAACATTAGAAATACATGGGCATGGACTGGCGGACATGCTGACGGAGATGCCGATTTATTAGCTGTTGCAACCCGAGAGGCCCTTGAAGAAACGGGCGTTAACGTAGTTCCGATTTCTACCAGCATTGCTTCCGTTGACATTTTAACAGTTACACGTCATTTTAAAAATAAAAGGTACATAAATGCTCATCTCCATCTCTCAATAGCATATCTGTTTACGGCAAACGAAGAAGACTCTTTAGTCGTAAATCCGGATGAAAATAGCGGCGTTGAGTGGTTTCCGATTGAAAAGATAAATGAAGAATTATTTACAGACCGAGATGTATATCTCTATTCAAAACTCATAGACAGAGCTAAACTATGGTTGGGGTAACGAAGAAGCATTTCTTCACCATAAGCATAGATTATCCGATTGATATGTTTTCGAAAACTGCCTATATGCAAATGGGTTTTATAGGGCAAATTTGCAAAACATGAGGGCATTTTATTTAAAATATGACATTTGCTAGACAATGTCTGTTGAATTGAGTTAATCTCATTGTTATGAACTATTAAGCATTTCGGACAAAAATAGAACTGATTGGGAAGAATTGAAATTGTAGATAAATACCTTTTTATATGAAAGGCTATTATTTTAATTTATTAGAAAAATAAATAATAGGAATACAAAGAAATAGTAGATATGTTAGTTATAACTTTCATGTCTTTTTTCTTGCATAGATTTATAAATTATAGTACAATATAATCAGAACATACATTCGATGTGTTGCAATTGAATGTAAAAAGATATAAAGGAGAAAATATTTGTATGGATAATAAAGGTGAGATTATTATTTATCAAACAGAAGACGGATTAGTTAATATAGATGTTAAGGTGGAAGATGAAACAGTATGGTTAACGCAAGCACAGTTAGTTGAGTTATACCAGACATCAAAATCTAATATTAGTGAACATATAAAGCATATTTTTGAAGAAAGAGAGTTAGAGGAGAATTCAGTTGTTCGGAAATTCCGAACAACTGCTTCGGACGGAAAGAATTATAATGTAGTTCATTATAACCTTGATATGATTATTTCACTTGGATATCGTGTTAAATCATCCATAGCTACGAGATTTAGACAGTGGGCTACAGAACATTTAAAGGAATATATGATTAAAGGTTTTGTAATGGATGATGAGCGCTTGAAAGGAAATGGAGGAGGTAACTATTGGAAAGAGTTACTTGACCGTATCAGAGATATTCGTTCATCAGAAAAAGTTCTATATCGTCAAGTGCTTGATTTGTATGCTACAAGTGTTGATTATGATCCTCACAGTGAAGAATCATTAAGGTTTTTCAAAATTGTACAGAATAAACTGCATTTTGCAGCACATGGTCATACTGCAGCAGAGATTATATTTAAACGTGCTGATGCAGAAAAGCCTTTCATGGGGCTTACATCTTTTTCGGGAGAATTACCGGTATTAAAGGATGTTGGAGTTGCAAAAAATTATTTACGTGAAGAAGAATTGAAAGTATTAAACAATCTTGTTTCAGGTTATTTTGATTTGGCAGAAATCAATGCTATTGAGCATAAGCCAATGTATATGAATGATTATGTAGAGCAATTGGATGCTATATTAACATCAGGAAATAGAAAATTACTTATAGATTCAGGAAAAGTCAGTCATGAACAAGCTATGAAAAAAGCAAAAGAAGAATACAGAAAATATCAGGAAATTACCATTTCACCTGTAGAAAAAGCATATATGGAGACTATTAAGGATGCAGGGGAAAATGCAAGAACGAGTATAAGAAAAAAAGGAGTATAAAAGATATATGGCAAAAGGCATAAAAAAAAGCATGCAAATGGTTAAAATAATATATTTTGATGAAAGTTCTGCTACGGATTTGATTTACATTCTTGGTAATGGAAAGAGTGAGGACAAGAAAGCGCATATTGTTAAGAAAACAAATGAAATAGTAGCAGGAGCCGAAGCAGAAGTAGGAAAATCAATAGGAATACTTTCTATGATAGGTGCAAAAGTTGGGATAGGTGGTAATGCTGATTTTTCAAGAGAAGGTACAACGATAATTACTAAGGCCGTTGAAAATACACTCCTTACAGATTATTTACATTGTGTTAAGAAAGAAGGGAAGAATTATATTACGGTTTTTCCTGAATGTAAAACATATCCATATCCAAACTCCTTCGCATATTTTAAAATGCTTACCCCGTATTTTACAATGACAGACGGAAAGGTGCAAATAGCAGAAGACCTGAATTTTAATCTTGCACTTATGGATCAGGCATTGGATAGTGGAAGAGGATATTATGAACTTATTACAGAATATGAAAGTAAAAGCGTTGTGTTGCGTTTTAATATAAAAGCATTTCGAAACAGCTATTTTATTTCTGATCTTGTAAAAATGAATTTGGAATATCATGCAATAAAAGTAGGTACGGTTAAGAGAGAAAATCTAACAATGGAATCGGAGTTTTCTGATAAAAGGGAAGAGGAAATAAGCGGATATAATTTGGTAAATAAGGATGCATTCGAGATGGAACAAGAAGAATTAAAGGTATATGACGTTATTCTTGCGGGAGTATGTAGATGAAAGTGTATATTTACTATGGAGGTCTGAATGGTTTTCGTGATATAATATCAGATGATAATTATATGCATATTATTGATTTGGTAATTCAGGATGATGAAAAGCGCAGAAATATTAAAGTCGATATTGAAGGCAGGGAGATAGAACAAATTGAGGAAACGCTGCATTATGAAACCGTGGTTGCATTTTCGGATGACTACGCATCTGTAACAGAGAGCTTTATAGAAAGCTTTTCTAATTTTGCATTTCGCTATAATATAGATAATTTGTATTTGCATAATCCACCAGATAGCATAACAAAGAGAATGAAGCAATATATAAAAAATGATTGTTATATTCAGGAACAAAAATATAATATACTTGGAATAGAAGAATTAAAAGCAATTAAAGCAGGATTTCCAAATAAGATAATTGGACAGATAATTGCACAGCGACAGATTTTAAGCACATTGTATAATGTTGCAAAAGGAAGATTTGATAAGCCGTGTGTAATGTTGTTTTATGGTAACACAGGTGTGGGGAAAACAGAAACTGCAAAATATATAGCAGATGTGTTAGGACAACCTTTATTTCGTAAACAGTTTTCTATGTTACATAGTAACGAATTTGGGTCATATATTTTCGGCGGAAAGCATAATCAAAATAGTCTTGCTAAAGAATTGGTCGAAAGGGAATCAAATGTTGTTTTATTTGATGAGTTTGACAAGCCGAATCCGGTATTTTACAGTGCATTTTATCAATTGTTTGATGAAGGAGTGCTTGTAGATAAAAATTATACGGTAAAGATGAAAAACTCCATTATTATCTGTACTTCAAACTTCATGTCAGAAAAGGAAATTAAAGAAAAATTGGGGGAGCCTATTTTTTTTAGATTTGATGCTGTTATAAGGTTTGACAGTCTTTCAAAGGATTCCGTTGAAGAAATTATGCATGTAGAATACCAGAAACAGTATAATGCTTTGGAAGATGATGAAAAACAGATAATCGATAATTCTGATATTATGAACAAACTTTTTTCGTTAACAAATAGCTTGAAAAACGCAAGACAGATAAAAAGGATTATTAAGGAAGCATTAAGTGCAGTTATTATAAATAATTTTTTATAGTTATGTAAAAATAGTTAAAGACTTCCTTAAGATACATGTTCAAAGACCATTACATATTGAAACGTGGGATACTTTTTTAAGACGATTAACTAGAAAATAGACATATTATCTGAAGAGTATTTAAGGCCGGTTTCACAATGTCCTGTATATTAAAGAACAATATCTGTTTTCTTCCTTTGGTTGAGAGAGAAGACATTATAAAATATGTTATTTGAAATATATGTAAAGCAATTAAAGAGAAAAATATAGCCGACAAAAAGCGGCATAGGATGTCGAGTAAATAAAATCCGGATAAGATATGATTCTAATGAGGGTGAGAATATGGAGTGGGTTAAACAACTGAATGAATCAATTAACTATATCGAAGAAAATCTTGCAGGTGAAATATCATATGAAACAATATCTAAAATTGCAGGATGCTCTGTTTATAATTTTCAAAGAATGTTTTCTTATATTGCAGATAAACCATTATCTGAGTATATAAGGAGCAGGCGATTAACAATGGCTGCTTTTGATCTATTGAACAGCACAGAAAGAATAATTGATATTGCGTTAAAATATGGGTATGAATCTCAAGATGCATTTACTCGTGCATTTAAAAATTTTCACAGTGTACTACCTTCAAGTGTCAGAAATGAAATAGTTCAGCTGAAATCCTGCCCAAGACTTTCCTTTCAAATTACAATAAAAGGAGAGAATCATATGAATTATCAGATTGAACAGTGGCCGGCATTTAAGGTAATGGGAATATCATACAAAGTAAAAACATCAACGGCATTTGAAGTTATTCCTGAGATATGGGAAAATGCATGGGAAGATGGAACGATGAAAAGATTTATTGATAATTTTCCTGACTACAGACCTGCAGGATTTTTAGGAATTGCTGCGGGAGGACAGTGGGGAAATTCGGAAGAAATGAATTATATATTAGCTGTAACAAGCTATGTTTATGATTCTCAATGCAAACATATACCTATACTTGATGGTATGAAGGAATTTTCTTATCCTGCTGCAACCTGGGCAATTTTTGAAGCTAATGGAGAATTGCCAAGTGCAACGCAAAAGGTCTACAAGCAGTTTTACACTGAATGGCTGCCAAATTCAGGATATGAGCTGGCAGACCTGCCGGTTATCGAGTGTTATATGCAGGAAAACCGTCAGGAAGTTTGGATTGCAGTGGTTAAGAAACAGGAAGGTGAATAAGCCATGACGTATTCATTTAAGTCATACCATTATAATGAAGGTAACAGGATATTTATAAAAATCCCCTTCAATGTTTGGGATACTTGTGGTAAGAAAGGAAATATACCCGTTAAAGCATTTATTGATGATATAATCTTTGAATGTAAGCTTATACCGAAAGGTAAAGGAGAATATATACTTCCGGTTAATAAGGATATCTTTAATAAACTGAGTTCAAATGGTGAATTAGATGTTAAATTTACTATACTGGAACAATTGACGAGAATAAATAATAACAGTCCGTACAATAAAGATAATCCAATAAGACACATTGAAAGTATCAATTACCTGAAGCAGCCTGCAAATGGTTATTGTGGACAAACATGTATTGCGATGCTGGCAGGGATTTCTGTTGATGAGGTTATGAAAATAATGAAAAGTAAAAATTGGCAGGTAAGCATAAGTAAAGTACTTGAAACTCTTGACTATTTTGGGTTTTCATATAAAAGGGTTGTTTATACACAAGGAGAAAAGGTGAACTTTCCAAAATGTTGCATAATAAATGTCAGAAGCCCTGTTAAGAATCATCTTTTGGTTTACTTTGACGGTGCTTTTTATGATCCGACTTCAGGTGTTACAGATGATTATCAGTATGAGGATATAATTAGCTTTATAGAGATAATTGAAGAATAAAGGGGCGGCAGGAATTGATGCCATGACCTTTAAGTTAGTTTTTAACAGATAAAGTTTAAATTATGGGGGAGAAGAGAAATTGCAATCAATAATAAATCTGATTTTTTATATAGGCATAATAGAGTTTTTTCTCATGTTTCTTTTACTGACAAATACTTTTACATTTTTCCTATACGTGACAGACAAACGAAAGGCAGTAAAAGGCAAGAGGCGCATAAGTGAAAAAACGTTATTAATTTTCACTATATTGTGTGGAGGAATAGGAGCACTGTTGGGTATGTATTTTGCAAATCATAAAACGAGAAACAGGAAATTCAAGTTCGTAGTAATAATTGGTCTTGTTATTACACTTATTCCCGTTATACACATTGTACATGGGCTTACGCTGAGTAAGATAATCCGCTATGTGGAAATTGAGTTTCGTTCGGAAAATTGGCCGTCTGAGTTGGATGGTTATCGCATCGCTTTTATGTCAGACATGCATGCCATAACAGACGAGGATATGCGCAAAGTCGCAGCAGAGCTAAATGACAGAAATCTGGATTTGCTGTTATCAGGCGGAGACTTTTTAATGGAGGACGATCATTATATAGGAACTGTGAGAGAAATAGCTCAAATAAGTACAACAGACGGAATTTACGGTGTGGAAGGAAATCATGATGACTACAAGAAACTTTTCCGGACACAAAACGAATACGGAATAAAGCCGCTGGACAATAGTGGAACGCGTATAAGAGAAGGCTTTTATCTGACAGGTGTCCATGATATGTATAACAGAAGACCTGACATAAAAGAGGCTGTTGCAGGTGCAAATCCAAACGATTTTGTTTTGCTCCTTTCACACAGTCCGGACTTGTCTATGCAACAATCTACAGATGGGATTGATTTAATACTTTCCGGTCATACCCATGCCGGACAAATTACCTTTTTTGGTTATCCGTTTTACTTGATATACGGTAGTCTGCCTATAACAGATTACGGGACACGTTTTGCTTATGGGTTTGCCCGTTCGGCTGACGACGTACCCGTGTTTACAACCAGCGGAACAGGTACTTTTTCTAATATACCAAGGATCTTTACAAGACCTGAGGTCGTGATTTTCACCATGTATACAATAGAAGGGGTAGATTAGTAAATTTGTTAATATTATGAGGAGGAATTAAAAATGAGCAGGTATGAAGAAGGATTAAGAATAATTGAGGAAAGATGCGGAAACGGAAAAGATAATACCATATCTCTGTCGACTATCGCAATGGAACCGAACGCTGACGGTAAACCACGTCCTTATGTCCGTGATGTGGACGCTTATTATGAAGATGGTGTGTTTTATGTTACTACTTGGGTAAAATCAACTAAAATGCAGCAGATAGCTCAAAACCCGGAAGTTGCATTTTCGGTTTGCTTTGAGTGGTTTTCCGGAAACGGAACCGGCGAAAAATCTCGGATGGGTTTTAGACCCGAAAAATGCTGAGTTAAGGTCTAAACTTCGTGAAGCATTTTCAGCTTGGTATGACGACGCAAATGATGAAAAAGATGAAAACTGCATTATTTTGGCAATCCGCATTACAAGAGCAACGGTAATTAAAGATCATGGTGCTGTTCGTTACAATATGGATTTTGTGAATAAAGTGGAGACTGAAGAGGGTAAAATTAAATAAGGCGGTAAGACGAAAAAAATAAACGAGGAACTTATGAAACAGATTGCAATTTTATCCGATACTCATGGTCTGCTGCGAGAGTCTGTTATGGCTGAACTTATTGAAGCTGATTGCTTCATTCATGCCGGTGATATCGACACACCATACATCATCGAGTCAATACAAAAGCTCGGAGAGACCTATGTAGTGCGTGGTAACAATGATAAGGAATGGGCAGAAGATCTGCCTGAAAGTATTACCGTCACAATTGAAGGTGTGAGATTTTTCATTGTTCATAACAAAAAAGATATACCAAAATACTTAACAGATATTGACG
>JAFACY010000174.1 GCA_023425285.1 Bacillota bacterium | reverse complement strand
TAGGGTGATTTTTTATGCCCTAACCCCATTTTTACGACCGAAGGGAGAGAAAAATGGCGGTAGGTCAAATACACCGAATTCCCAATTTATGCGACGAAAGGAGCAAATAAATTGGTGAATGAGACTGTTTATGAATTTGACTGCAATATTTAATCCTAAAGGAGGAATATTTATGACAATGTCCATGATTGTATTTGCAGTACCTTTTGACGAACATCGGCTGGCTGTCGAATTCGGCGGCGGCAGCTTTCTGATTCTGGATATGCGTCATCGTATGCAGACCACACGCCACTACAACCTGAGCGAGCCGTCGATATTTCGCGGCGCATACACTGACGGATCCAAAATTATATTTGACCCGGATTCGGTATTCGTTCCGGATATTTTTCCCCAGGAGGCAGTGAACATGGCTCTGAGGGCATTACCCTTCGATGTCATATCCTTCGTGAAGGTGCGGCCGGAAAGAAACAGACGTATACGGCTGGAAATGGCAACCGGAAGCGTCATCATTATCAATATGGAGAATCATGTAAGTACCGAACGATACAGACCGCTAAATGACCATGATATGTTCGCGTCCGTACGGGCAGACAGAGAAAGCTTAATTTTCGGTACCGCCGCACAGGATAACGTGCTGCGAATCGATGAGGATGAACTGACACGTCTCATGTTGTCAATTCCCATATAGACATAATCATAAGCAGAGCTTCGGATACAGTCACTGACCTGTCCTTAACCACTTATTGGTGTGCTATACTACAAATGACATTGTAATAGAAAACACATAAAAAAAGTATTATCACGCACAGCCCCTTTGGTTTATCAGGGGCTGTGTTGTTTTATTCTACATTATGAAATTTTATATCGTATACTCTTTCCTGCTCGTTTATATCCTTATTGTATGCCGTTGCTGACCTGTTTCTGTACAACAGTTTTACGATTTTATAAACATCTATCCATATTTCAGCAAGTGCTTCTTTTTGTGATTCGTCAAATATGAGCTGCATACCGAAATGAAGATGAGGGGTATCTATATTGTTTACGTCCTCACGGCTGCTGTAGCCTGTCATGCCAAGGTAGCCTATAACGTCGCCTGCATAGACTATGTCTCCTTCCTTCAGTGACTTTACGTATGGATGCCCCTTTCGCAGATGAGCGTAGTAATAATATCTCTTGTTGTCAAGGCTTCTGATTCCTATTCTCCATCCTCCGTATTGATTCCATCCCAATGCTTCAACTCTGCCTGTTTCGACTGCCACGATGGGAGTTCCCACGGATCCGATCAGGTCATTGCCGAGATGAACTCTTCTGAAGCCGTAGCTTCTCGAATTTCCAAAATCATCATAGTGACCGTAGCTGTAGCCGGCGGCTATGGGTGAAAATACCTTGAGACCGTATTTTTTAACCCATACCTTTTTGCTGGGGTCATTTTCATCCTTGACCTGAATTTCATACGGACCGACGAAATTACCCAATACTGCCGAATATGCCTCATAATAATAGTCGTAATGCTTTAAATCCTTAGTCAGGTTTTCTATGCTTTCTCCGCTTTTCAATTTGCTTATGAGATTGTCCATGTCCTTAGCTTTATATCTGGCAAAATTTCCTCCGTACCTCGTTCCCAGATAGGCCAATATTTCAACCCAGTTTAATTTTACCTCTTCATCCACACTGTCTATATCTGCTTTTAGTGCTTTGTCCATTGCTTCGTAGGATACCCTGAAGTCCACCCATTTGATAAAATCCTTTTCTTCTCCTGCCGAAACTGATTGGACGGAGCTGTGGAGTGCATTGAAAATAATTCCTGCTATCAGGATGATGGCGGTAAATATGAACAATGATTTAAATTTCAATTTAATAATCATAAATATATCCCTTTGAAATAATGTTCTCATTTACATTTATATGATATGTAAATTGTTATATGATTAAAATCTTGGACTTACAGGTATGCCGGAAAAATAAAATTATTTGTAAACTTTGTCTGATTGTGATAATATATATTGAATTAATTCAATGGTTGAGTTACATATGGGGAGGACGAATTGAAATTAAAATTTTGTTCGCTATACAGCGGAAGCAGCGGCAACTGCCAATACATAAAAACTGAAAAGGCTACAATTCTTGTCGATGCAGGATTAAGCGGAAAAAGAATTCAGCAGGAAATAGTTAATATTGGAGAAGACCCCAAGAATATTGACGCTATTTTTGTTACCCATGAACACATCGACCATATTCAGGGTGTGGGCATCATGTCCAGACGTCTGGATATACCTGTTTATGCCAATGAAAAAACCTGGGAAGCAATGCTCCCGGTAATCGGAGAAATAAAGGAACACAATATAAAAATCCTTGAGGAATGTCAGGAGATCGGCGATTTAACGGTGATGCCCTTTGACATATCCCATGACGCCGCTCATCCCGTGGGTTACAACGTATTTTACAACAGCAGAAAAATCAGTCTCGTAACCGATACAGGCTGTGTGAATGAAATTATTGTCAATCGTCTGATGGATTCGGATTTGATGCTGGTAGAATCAAATCATGACGAGGATATGGTGCTCATCGGTCCGTATCCGTGGTCTTTGAAGAGAAGAGTGCTGGGGGATCTCGGGCACATGTCCAACGATACTGCAGGCAGCCTGATTTCAAGAGTTATAAAAAAAGGAAAAGAAATAGTGCTCTTAGGTCATCTCAGCAAGGAAAATAATTTTCCTCAGCTTGCGTACAAGACTGTGGAAAATATACTGAAGGAAAACGGAATTGATGTAAATCCAGGAGTTTTGCTTGATATGACCTACAGAGACAAAGCCGGTAATATATATGAAATTTAGGGGATAAAATGGAAGATATTATATTTGCATGCAGAGAACACATTGAAATTGCAATAGATGATTTTGTCAATGAAACGGAAGCAGCTCCGCAGATAGCAGCAGTAAGCAATGAAATTTGCAGCTATTGCAGTGAAAAAGCTGAGTATAAAATAAGCAAATAAACATTTTGAAAAAAATGCTTGTATTAGATATGGCTAAATGCTATAATATTAACGCTATCCTTGCTCCTGTGCGTGCAGGAGCCGAAAGTCCAAAGGGAGGTGACTCAGAATGAGGAAATACGAAGGTGCTTTTATCTTACTATCTAATTTAGAAGAAGATGTAAGAAATGCAGAAATTGAAAAAGTAAAGAACATAATAACTGAAAGACAAGGTACTATTGAAAAAGTCAATGAGTGGGGTCAAAGAAGACTTGCTTACGAAATTGACAAAAAAAGAGAAGGTTACTATGTATTTATTGAATTTACTGCAGGTGCAGATGCTGTTAATGAAGTAGACAGAATTTGTAAAATCAGCGACAACTTTGTTAGACACATGATCACTGTAGATGAATCAAATTAATAAAAAAAGAGGATAAAATATGAATAGTGTTGTATTAATTGGAAGATTAGCCAGAGATCCGGAGCTAAGATTCATACCATCAACAGGTATGGCTGTAACAAGACTGACATTAGCGGTAGACAAAGAATTATTTGGTGAAAAAAAGCAACAAGCAATCAGCCAAGGTAAGCCTACAGCGGATTTTATTAATGTAACTGTGTTTGGAAAGCAGGCGGAAAGCTGTGCAAACTATCTTACAAAAGGTAGTCAGTGTGCGGTTCACGGAAGAATTTCCACTGGAAGTTTTACTACACAAACAGGCGAGAAAAGATATACAACAGATATTATAGCAGATAGAATAGAATTTATCGGAAGCGGAAAAGGTCAATCTTCACCGCAGCAAGGAAAACCCGTTCAACCGGATAGCAGCTTTTTCGGAGATTTTCCTGATGAGGACAATGATATTTTCCAACCGGTAGACGATGAAGATATCCCATTTTAGCATAAATTATATCCGGGAAGGAGGAAATTAAGTGAGTTCAAGACAAGGATACGATAAAAGCGACAAGAATGACAGAATGGGTCAGAAAAGAAGACCTCGTAAAAAAGTTTGTCAGTTCTGTCAGGAAAAGACTACACACATAGATTATAAGGACCTTGGAAGGTTAAAGAAATACACAACTGAAAGAGGTAAAATATTACCAAGAAGAATTACAGGTGCTTGTGCAAAGCATCAGAGAATGGTAACAAGAGCTATAAAGAGAGCAAGAACAATTGCTTTACTTCCATACGTAGCAGACTAATAATTAAAATAAGGATTTGTGCGATTGCACAAATCCTTTTTAAATTAATGTTAATTACCGCCACAGCCTGTGCATCCGCCACAGCCACCGCCGCTTCCGCAGCCTCCGCCTGTTGATGTCGGCTGGACTACGGGCTTCAGCCCTACACCCTGACCGTTATTTTCCTCACTTGAAACTATTATAAAACCGCCGAATTCCCTGTTAACCGCTTTATTAACTATAAAATTTATTTCATTAACAGTGTCCACGTCGTCATCCTCTGTAGCATCTCCCACATAGATCTCAAAGATGGGACCGTTGCAGCCATATCTATCCAATTCAATTCTTATATTATACGATTCAACATTAGCCCCGTCCAGCAGTGCTTTGAATTCTTCATAAGCTTTTTCGTTTATAAAAATCATCACAGTATCCTTTCAAAATTAATTTTTACAAACTAATAATATCATACTGTTATCCTGAGCGCAATCTAAAGATGCCGATCCTATTTCATACTGACAATTTCAATTCCAGTATAATAATGCTTCAGAATTTCCTTGTAATCATAACCCTCATCAGCCATTCCATCGGCACCCCATTGACTCATGCCAACTCCGTGACCATACCCTGTGGTTACAATTTCAATTTCATTGCCTGATTGTATGAAATTAAAGCTTGTGGAGTCTAAACCAAAAAGAGACCGTATTTCGCGTCCGGATACCTCTTTATTATCAATATATATTGTCTTGATTTTGCCGCCCTCACTTACCTCTCCCAGTACAATCTTTTCACCTAAATTGTTTCTCGAGATATTCAAATCACCATACACAGATTTTAATTTTTTGATAAAATCATCTGTATTTAGTTTAACAGAACCGTGCATACGGGGTGCTTCACTTTCATAAGGACTTTCCACACTCCTCAGGTACGGAACGGATGCTGAAAAAACGTCTTCGGAATTTTCAGTCCTTCCTCCGCTGGTGGAATGGAACAACGGCTCGATGATCTTGTTATCATAGGTCAGTATCTGTCCCTTTGTGGATGTAACGACGCTTTCTATTTTGCCCCAATATTGTTCATACCATCCCTCATCATGCAAAGCAATCAAATCATCCCTTGAATGCCACGCCTGACAATGTATATCTGTGCATACGGGAGCACCGGGATGGTCGGGATGACCCTCGGGATATTTTTTTATTCTGTACAACAGGTATGTCCTTGCCGAAACAGCCTGAGCCTTGAGAGCTTCGGAATTGAATTCCGCAGGCATTTCAGAAGCTACAACACCCTTGATATATTCTTCAAAATCAATAACCATAACTTCCTTGGTCTTTGTATTATAGACCTTTATAAGCTCCGGTTCCTCAATCACTGATTTTTTTACCGACTCTTCATTTTTTTTAATTACATTTTTGTTGTTATTATAAAGCTTATCACTATTATTAATTTTATCCTCTGTCTTAGCCGATGCATTGTCTACATTCATTTTACTTTCAAAAAAATTTAAAGATAAAACAGGAATTGCTAAAAGCATTATGAATACAAGCAATGCATAAATCAGACGGTTTAACAAAAAAATCAACCCCTTCATCATAAGTTTACTATCATACTATGAATAAATTAAAATTTTTAGAACAATTTTGTATTAAATAAAAAAAATGGGACACACTATTTTCAGATAACAAAGAAGCATGTAACGGAGGTTTAGATGAAAAACAGATTGAAAAATGCAAGAACAAAAATGAAAAATTTCTTTATCAGATTAAAACACAAGGACACAAGCTTTTTTATAATTGCCCTTTGCATTGTTTTACTTTCAACAGCAATCGTATGGAGATATACTTCAAATTCCGGCAAGGAAAACAACGTAGCAGATAACGGAAAAGAAGATGATAATATCGTAGTTGATTTTGACCCTGTCGGGGAAGACAACAAAGGTATAATGGAAAGATACGAGAGTGCTAAGAATAAAGAAGAAGAGAGAGAAAAGAAAGATTCTGATAATCTCAATACGATGAAGCTGCCGTTGGAGGGAGAAGTTATCAGAGAATTTACCATGGATGACCTAATTTATTATGAAGCAATCGGAGAATGGAGAGTACATAGAGGCGTGGATATTAAGCCCGGTGATACGCTGATGATTGAATCTGCATTGGCAGGTACTGTCGAATCGGTAAATACATCAGAAATAATGGGCACGGAAATAGTTATAGACCATGGAAACAACATAAAGACAGTCTACAGCAACCTGGTGACGGCTAATGTCAAAGTCGGAGAAAAAATACAACAGGGGCATGTAATAGGAAATGTAGGAAAGACAGCGGGCATAGAGTCAGCTGACGGAGCGCACTTACATTTTGAACTGCTTGTAGACGGAAAAAATGTTAATCCCATGGACTATATTAAATAACAATGAGGTTCTAATAGGACAAAGAAATGCATAAAAATGTAAATAAGACGGTATAGCCAAAGGGGGTTAACAATGAAAGATTACATAGAACGGAGAGCCATGGAGATTGCGGAATATATTATAAGTACTGAATCTACCGTGAGGCAGACGGCGAAAAAGTTCGGCGTGAGCAAAAGCACTGTCCATAAAGATGTAACAGAACGTCTTCCCAAACTGAACCCTCCAGCTGCAAGCGAAGTAAAAAGAGTTTTGCTGAAAAACAAGTCTGAAAGACATATCAGGGGAGGAAAAGCTACTCGCTTAAAATATAAAGAAGCACATGAGCACGACAAAGTTAGCAATATGTAATTAACCACTTGATGAAAGACACCTATCGTAACAGGTTGGTGTCTTTTGTATTGTACAGCATCAGTTGAAGCCTGATTTGTCAATAATGTTGACTCTTAACTTTAAAAATGCTAAAATTACCTATAAATGTTAATCCGCAGCTTTTATAAGCTGCGGGAATATGAACGAAATTATACAAGAAGGGGGAGTAAATATTCTTGAATTTAGGAAATTCAATATAGTATTTTTGGTATTATTAATTATTGCAGGTATTATAGCAACATTTTTTTTACTGAATACTAAGGATTCCAAAACAGATGAAGTCTTTCTTACTGCTGAAGAAAAAACATGGCTCAATGAACATAAGGAAGAGATTATAATCGGATATACAATAGACTATCCACCGGTGGAGTTTTTGGATAATGGACAATATGCCGGTATCTCGGCGGATTATTTTAATTTGCTACAGCAAAAGCTTGGTATTCAGATAAATATGGTACAGTTCGATAATTTTGATGAGCTTATAAGGCAAGTTCAAAATAAAGAATTAACGGGTATAACAGCTGCAACTAAAACCCCTGAAAGAAGTAAATACTTAGATTTTACTATACCTTACATATACAACCCCAATGTTATAATTACACGGAAAAACTTCTCTGAAAATTTAACATTTGGGAAGCTGGCGAACACAAGCATGGATATATTAGTGGTAGAGGGCTATGATATTATAGAATTTTTAAATGATAGATTTCCTAAGCTTGAATACAGAACTGTAAAATCTCCGAGCGATGGAATAAGGATGGTAGCTTTCGGTGAAGCCGATGCAATGATAATAGAAGTAATGAGTGCTACCGAGGCCATTGAAAGAGATAATATTTCAAATCTGATAGTTAATGTGGAGACTCCTTATGAGTCGAGTCTGTCAATTGCTACCAGAAATGATTGGCCTATCCTGAATGAAATTTTCAATAAAGGATTAGCTCAGATTACAGACAGTGAGAAAAAAGATATCGAGCGGAAATGGATGTCTTTACAACGTCAAAGTATATTTCAGAACAGATATTTCTGGTTATCTGTAACAGGTCTTATAATACTTCTGATAATTATTATAATTGTTATATTGGCATGGAACTCAAGCTTACAATCAGCTGTAAAAGAAAAAACCAAGGCTATAGAAGAATCCAAGAAAGAATTGATGTTTAAGACATATCATGACGAGCTTACTGGACTGCATAACAGGATGTACATGGCTGAATTCCTGAAAAAATTAGAAGAGGAAAAATACCTGCCTTTTTCAGTTATTATGGGAGATTTAAACGGTCTGAAAATTACAAATGATACATTTGGTCATGAAGCCGGAGACCGGATGCTTATTAAATTATCCGAAATAATTAAAGAAAACATCAAAGAAAAACATGTTGCCTGCAGGATAGGCGGAGATGAAATTGTTGTATTCATGCCATTTACATCTGAACAGGAGGCTGCTGATATCGTCGAAAACGTCCGAAGAGCTGTAATTAATGCAGATGAGGACCCTATTAAACCTCTTATAGCTTTAGGATGTGCAACCATGTATGAGAATGATTATAATAGCTACAGCAGGCTGTTTAAGCTGGCAGAGGACAGGATGTATGCCGATAAAATGGCTGATAGTGAAAGAACCTATGACATGATTATAAGCTCCATTAAGAAAAATCTTCATGAAAACAAGTACGAAAGCCATGAGCATTTCGAAAGACTGATTGATATGTGCAGACAACTGGGGAAAAATTTAAAATTAGAAAAGAATGATATTGAAAACCTTGTTTTATTATCAGAGATGCATGATATAGGGAAAGCCGGACTGGAAAAAGAAATCTTACTGAAAGAAGGTCCCTTAACTGCAGAAGAATGGCAAAAAGTCAAAAGACATCCGGAACTGGGATTTAAAATAGTCAGTGCATCAACAAAATTTTCTCATATTGGAAAAGGTATTTTCGCACATCATGAACATTGGAATGGCAGCGGATATCCACAAGGCTTAAAAGGCGAAGAAATTCCTTTTATAGCAAGGCTGTTCTCAATAGTGGAAGCATATGATGTAATGACTCATGAAAGACCTTATAAACCAATATATACAAAAGAGAGAGCTATAAAAGAATTAAAAGATAATTCAGGTATTCAATTTGATCCAAATCTTGTGGAACTATTTGTAAACTATATCAGCAATGTATAATTAAGATATGGACAAAGGACACTGAGCATATCACCGGTGTCTTTTGTTGCATATTTTGTTGTGAAGGCATATGAAATTATGAGCAAATGATGCTAATAACCTGCATAAGGGAGAAGAAACTTGAATATACCAAAAAGTATAAATGAAATAATTAAGAATAAATCATATTCAATAGACACGGTTGGAATGTCGGATTCACAGGTGATTTGTTTTGATGACATGGTTTTAAAGGTTGAGAAACAGCAAGAAGAGTCGGATAATGAGCACATGATGATGAGGTGGCTTTCAGATAAGCTTCCTGTACCGGAAGTTTTGTGCTCCGAAAAAGAGAATGGTATGAGCTACTTGCTTATGAGCAGGATTAAGGGCAAAATGTCATGTTCGGAAGAGCTGTTCGAAAATCCGAAGAAATTGGTTAAATTACTTGCTGATGGATTGAGAATGCTTTGGGATGTGGATATATCGGAATGCCCGTATGATAATTCTCTTGATAATAAGTTGAGACTGGCTGAGATTCTCGTCCGGAACGACCTTTGTGATGTGGAAAATGTGGAGCCGGGGACGTACGGTAAAAATGGATTTAAAAATCCTGTGGAGCTTTTGCAGTGGCTAAAAGAAAACAGACCATCGGAGGAACTGGTATTTTCTCATGGTGATTTTTGTCTGCCCAATATTATTATTGATGGTGAAAAAATAAACGGTTTTATAGATTTGGGGAGAAGCGGCATTGCCGACAAGTATCAGGATATTGCCCTATGCTACAGAAGCCTGCATCACAATTATCACGGAAGTTATGGCGGAAAGGTGCATGAAGGTTTTGATGCTTCAATACTTTTTGAAGAGCTTAACATTGTACCTGATTGGAATAAAATTAAGTATTATATTTTAATGGATGAATTGTTTTAAATATAATTATATGGAGGAACTAACATGAAAATCAAAACCTTTAAAGTAGAGCAGTGGATGAATGATTACGAAAATGATGCAATTTATAATTTGGGCGAAACCTGCATTGACTCCATGACCTTGGGAGAGCTGATAGAGCTTTCCGGTCAGAATCCGGAAAAATATCTGGCTGCATTGAAAGATAGGAGGATGAGCTACGGATATATTGAAGGTTCATCGGAGCTTTTAAAAGGAATTTCAAGCTTGTATAAAAATATCCTGCCGTCACAGTCTATACCTACTCATGGAGCCATAGGCGCAAATCATCAGGTTATAATTTCCATGATTGAACCGAAGGATAATATGGTATGTGTAATGCCAACCTATCAGCAGCATTATTCAATCCCCGAGTCTATAGGAGCAGAGGTCAGGATTGTACAGCTTACACCGGAAAATAATTTTCTTCCTGATTTGAATCTGATGAGAAGACTGGTGGACAATAATACAAAGATGATTACAATAAATAATCCTAATAATCCGACGGGGTCATGGATTCCGGAGGATGTTATGACGGAAATTATAGAAATAGCAAAGAGTGTCAATGCATACATTTTGTCCGATGAGGTATATAGAGGAATCTCTGAGGATGGAAGCTACATGATGTCAATTGCGGATTTATATGAAAAGGGAATTTCCGTAGGCAGCATGTCAAAGATATTTTCACTTGCCGGACTCCGTATGGGATGGATTGCTTCGAGGGACGAGCATGTAATCAATGCCTGTCGTACGAGAAGAGATTATGATACAGTGAGCTGCGGACAGCTGGATGATTTATTTGCAAGTCTTGCTCTTGCCAACAAAGATAAAATAGTTGATAGAAACAGAAAAATTTTATTAAAAAACAGGGAAATATTAGATGAGTGGGTAAACGGTACTCCCGAAGTAAGCTATGTTAAACCCGTTGCAGGCACAACAGCTCTTTTATATTACAATAAGGAGATGCCTTCCTACGAATTATGTGTGAAATTAATAAAAGAAAAAGGAGTATTGTTTACTCCGGGCTCATGCTTTGAAATGGAGGGCTGTGTAAGAATCGGGTATGCGTACGATTCGGAAAAATTAAGAGAAGGTCTGGACAAATTCACCGAATTTTTAAGAGAAATTTAGAAAGTTAATATATAGGGACACAGGATACTATGTGTCCTTTGCTGTATTTACAGCATGATGTAATCTTGCTAAGTTTTTGGTATTCTTTACAAATGGTTTTAATGATAGTATAATTGAATCAACTCTTTGTAAAGGAGAAACAGCTTGTCAAAAGATATAAAAGATATTATAAAAATTACCGAAGCGGCAAGGAATTATCTGCATAAGAAAAATAAATTGAATATATGTATTGAATATCCTGAGTACAGAACCGGAAACGATTGTGCTTTTGTTCAGGTGCCTGAAATATTTGCAAAGAAACCGAAAAGCGAAGAGGGATATAACTTAATATCATCAGAAGGAATTAATGTTTTTTTATCCAGGCTCATTAATTTGCCGGACAATGATATAATAATAGACGTATCTTCTTTTTTAGGAATGAAAATATTAACGATTTCAGGATTTAATTCGAGAGATTGAGAGGTGAGCAATTTGAAAATAGTAATATTGGATGGATATACGCTTAATCCGGGAGATTTAAGCTGGGAAGGACTTGAGAAGCTTGGAGATGTAACTGTTTATGACAGGACACCGGTGGAATCGGTTTATGAGAGAATAAAAAATGCAGATGTGGTATTTACAAACAAAACACCGTTGAGTGCTGAAGTTATTTCAAAGTGTTCTGACTTAAAATATATCGGAGTGCTGGCCACCGGATACAATATAGTTGATGTAAAAGCAGCAAGAGAAAGAAATATACCTGTTTCCAACATTCCGGTATACGGAACCGCGGCTGTAGCTCAGATGGCAATAGCGCTGCTTTTGGAGGTGTGTCATCATGCAGGTGCTCATTCGGACTCTGTACATAAGGGTGACTGGGCGAACAATGCCGATTGGTGCTATTGGAACTATCCTCTCATTGAGCTTGCAGGCAAGACAATGGGGATCATAGGCTACGGAAGGATAGGGAAGAGTACAGCTAAGATTGCCGAAGCTCTGGGCATGAATATAATATCGTACGACGGAGATTCGGAATCTGTGCTGAATGAGCTCCTTGCCAAATCAGACGTGATATCTCTTCATTGCCCGTTATTCCCGTCCACGGAGGGAATAATAAATAAAGATACCATAGAGAAAATGAAGGACGGAGTAATAATTATAAATAATTCACGAGGACAGCTTATCGTGGAGCAGGATCTTGCAGATGCTCTTAATTCGGGAAAAGTATATGCGGCAGGACTTGATGTTGTATCATCTGAACCAATTAAAGCTGACAATCCTCTGCTTAAAGCAAAAAATTGTATTATAACACCGCATATTTCGTGGGCTCCTAAGGAAAGCCGTCTTCGTCTCATGGATTTTGCCATAGGAAATCTTGAAACATTTTTAAAAGGTGAACCGATTAATATTATTAATTAGCCTATTTAAGTGACAATAAAGATTATGAATCTTCATTTGTCACTTTTTCTTATTCATTTTATCGCACTTTATCAGTTTGCTTTCATAATATATAATATTACTTATTAACGGAGGCAAATATGGGTATAGATAGTCATAATATAAATACCGGCTGCATTACTATCGGAAGGATGGCTCCCGATTTTACTACTTTATCAACTGAAGGAGTTATAACATTATCTCAATTCAGTGGCAAGTGGGTTTTGCTGGTGGATGAGCCGGGAAACTTCGCTTCTACTTCAACCTCATCTCTTTTAGCATTTTCTAATCACTATGACGAATTTGTAAAAAGAAATGTACAGATTTTATGTTTAACAATAGACAACAATTTTGCAAACATAGAATGGCTGGTAGATATATACAGAACTTACGGAGTTTTTGTACCATTTCCGCTTTTAGAGGACAGAAATGCGGATATTGCGAGAAGATATAATATTGTAAATCCTGACAGAATTTATGAACAAAGTGTCAGGGATGTGTTCATAATTGGTCCTGACGGCAGGATACGCTGCATATTGACATATCCTAATTCATGCGGAAGAAATACTTATGAAATGCTGAGAATTATAGATTCACTTCAACTGACTGATGCTTATGATGTCTATACTCCTGCAAACTGGATGCCCGGGGACCCAGTTATGATGCCAACAACCCATTCATTTAGAGAAGCCTTATTAAATTCCACAGGACAGACTAATGCAGGTTTAACTTGTAACAATTGGTACAGCTGCTATACGGACTATAATAATCTTGGGACTTCTACATTAATTTAACCTTGCAATATATCCGTAACAAAAGGTGTCGATTTATGTGATATAATGTACTCACCAATAATGCAAAATGTGCTTTCTTGCATACAATATGGTATGCTGATAAGGGTGCAGAAAGTAATAAGAGAGGT
>JAFACY010000106.1 GCA_023425285.1 Bacillota bacterium | reverse complement strand
CCTCCGTTATGGGCTGCGAAAATTGCTTTGAATAATACAAGCTGATAAAAATTATTATAAAAATTGTAATAATACCACTGGTTATTATGCTTTTATTCACTGAGGATTTAAATGCAACATCCTCATCTGTCATCAACAGCGGTGAATATTGTCCGACTTCAACGTATCCCACAATCGCATTATCTGAGTTCAATTCAAATTTTTTCGTTAAATAAACTCCCTGATCCTGAACCTTCATATCATGTAAATGAACCTTGTTGCGTATATCCATTGGGTTCATACCCCAGACAGGAGCATTATCGATGTCATAAAGAGTTAAATTGTAATTGCTCATATATGCTTCATGCATCAATTCCACACCCGAAGCTTCGTTCCAACGACCTTCATTTTCATAAAGCGTTTCCAGTTGTGTTACTATTCTTTCATATCTTTTATTTTGGACTGCCGACATATAGTCTTCAAATATATGATTTATAGTGACATTAACAAAAAGCATTATGAGCAGAATTGCCATAATGGAGCAGGATATAATCAGAATGCTCAGTCTTTTTCTAATTGTGTGCATCAATTTCACCGCCGAATTTATACCCAAGCTTGGTTACTGTAATTATGTATCTTGGGTTTTTTGAGTCTTCCTCAATCTTTTTACGTATGTTTTTTATGTGTACATCAATGGTTCTGTCATATCCGTCAAAATCCATGCCGAACACCCTGTCTATGAGCTGTTCTCTTGACAGCACCTTGCCTTTATTCATTATTAGTGTATATAAAATATTAAATTCATTCGGAGTAAAGGATATTTCGCTTCCCTTTATTTTTACGGTTCTTTTTTCATAGCTTATAGATAAATTACCGTCATCATAGACATTTTCCGATATGTTATTTTTATTAAGTCTTCTGAATAACGCATTGACCCTTGCCGTTAGTTCTCTCGGACTGAAGGGCTTAACCAGGTACTCGTCCGCTCCTATATTGAGTCCGTCTATTTTTTCCGTCAACGAACCCTTTGCCGTAAGCATGAATATATGTACATCTGAAAATTGTCTTATCAGCCTGCATACCTCTTCGCCGCTGATATCGGGCAGCATCAAGTCAAGTATAATCAGATCAATGTCATTCTTTCTGTTGATTTCTATACCATCAAGACCCTTGGCAGTCAGAAAAACATTGTAGCCTTCCTTCTCAAGATAGGCCTTCACTACCTCTGAAACTCTTTCATCATCTTCTATCAATAATATATTTTTCATATTCTCCACAACCTTTTTTGGACATTCCATTAAAAATAATATAGAGCATTGACATGATATTGTCAACGCTCTGTTATATATAATTTAATGCTTATTCTACTATTATAAGTTTGTTTCTTATTCCTTCCAGGTCAATATCATCTATATTATCCGCAATTTGAATTATACCTAAAAGTGCATTTCCTTTCACAATACCGTAGAGACTTGTTTCTTCAGGGGTTATCTCAACCTGATTTATACCCTTCACTGCAGTAAAGGATGTTATTTTCTCACCGGTATAGCCATCTGTTATAATATAATTTCCCTCTGCATTATCAAGATCAGTGAAATCAAATGTTATAACTGTTGTACTGCCTTTCTCAACAACTGCTGCCAGCGGCTGCAATTCATAGCCTATACCCCTTATTGTAACGGCATTGTTTTCTGCCTTTCCTATGAGCATTTCAGTCGGTACCTTTGAAATATCATCGCCGTAAATGCTTGGAGTGTCATAATAAGCACTATCATCTATGGGGCCGGCACAGCAGCTAGGTCCTGTGGACGGAGCGGGAATTGACGGATCAGGAACTGATGTATCAACAGTATCAAGCTCATCAACAACCTTTATAATACCGTTTATCATACCCATCCAACAGCTGAATCTCATGTCACTGTCGTTTGGAGTAAACTCCAATATATTTTCACCCTTGTTTATCTTAATTTCCTTGCCGATGGAAGGTATTATTATGGCATTGTTGCATGTGTTTATCAGCTCGCCGTTAATAACCCATCTTACGGGTATATCCTTTTGTACATAAAAAGCATTGGGAGTAAATCCCTTGTTATTCACCGTCATGTTTATTGTTTGTACGCCATCCTTGATTACAGCCTTTGCAATATTTGGATTTTCATTGTCGATATCCGAAGCACTTCTGTCCATAGCCAGCACCGCTGGATTTAAATTGTATCCCAATATTGACAAACCTCTGTTTCCCATTATTATTCCGAGAACTATTATCATTACTCCGCTTAATTTCAGCAGTCTTTTCGTATATCCCTTGCTTAACAAACCGGATAATGCTCCGAACGTAAGCATCAGCGGTACTGTCCCCAGAGAAAACATCAGCATTGAAAGGGCTCCCTTTACCGGGCTTCCCGTTCCCAGAGCAAATATCTGCATCGTCTGCAGCGGTCCGCATGGCATGAATCCGTTTAATAGTCCTACTATGAAAGGAGAACTGCTTTTATTTTTGAATTTGCAAAATGAATGAGGCAGCTTTATCTGAAGCTTTCTGAAAAAACTGAAGCCAAACATATTCAATCCCATCACAATCATGAACAGTGCCGCGATAATCTGCACTGCCGCCTTTGATTTAAATGATAATGAAAATACAGAACCAACCGCTCCTATTATGCCTCCAAGAACAGTGTATGATATTACTCTTCCTGCGTTATAATACAATGCAGGCATCATGGCCTGAAGCTTGTTATCACTTTCATTATTAACAGTCTGGGAAAGCATGATGCCTCCGCACATGCCCACACAATGTATGGACGTCAGAAGTCCCGCAATAAATAACACCACATAGGAAGCATTTTTCAATTGCGATTCCATATCAAATCCGGCAGTATTAAATCCAAGAATCAAAACAGCCGCAACAATGGCAACCATACCGTAGAATTTAAAATCACTTTTTTTATTTGTACCGTAACCGGCATCATTTATAGCTTTATTAATATTACTGCGACTACAGACAGCATCGTCATACTCAATTTCAGCAAACTGACCGCTGTAGCTTGCCTTTGCAGTCATAACTCCGTCAATGCTCAAAGCTGCTCTTTCCACTCTTTTTTCACAAGAGCCGCATGTCATATCATAAACCTTTATTTTTTCTTTTTTAATCATAGCTCACCTGCTTTATTAAGATTTTGTATGTATCAAAAGATAAATCAACAATATAAACACCACAATTGCAGCAGCAGAAACAATGTATTCTTTTAATGTGTATTTTTTATCCGGTTTTGGACCGCCACAGCAACTCATCCCATTACATCCTTTTTTCTTTTCCCTTATTTTAAATGATTTCTATGTAGAAATTATGTAGGTGCTCTCATGCCGATGAAAAATTATGTAGATATTTTTTTACTTTCTTCATAAAATCTTCACATCTGTTAATTATAATAACGTTAAGAAAAACAGATTTTTACAGGAAAATCTCCTAATATAAGTTTAAAACAAGACCATCGTGTGCTGGACGATGGTCTTGTTTTATATTTTTGTTTAGTCTTCGTTGAGTTTTTCTGCCTCATACCATGGCAGTGTGTATGAAACTCCTTTTGCACAGAATACTGAGGTTGATGTATTTTCAACATCTCTTTCCTTATCGTATCCTGTTTTTTCTACCACCTCTTCGGGATTTCCGCACAAATCGTATCCGTCATACATCAGGCTTATGCTCCCCGTTCCCTTTGTGAAGGAAACGAGTTCAACGCTGTAGTCCATGAAGGTTTCAACGGGTCCTCTGCCCTTGATACACACATTTCCGTCATCAAGCACTGTGGGCTCGCAGGTTCCTCTGAGCTTCTGAACATCGGACATTATTCTGCCGATATATGTTTCTTCTGCATAGATTTCAAAGCTGTAATATGGTTCCAGTAAAACTACTTCGGCTTTTTCCAGACCCTGCCTTATAGCTCTGTAGGTTGCTTCTCTGAAATCACCTCCGACGGTGTGCTTAATATGGGAGCGTCCGTTTGTAAGTATTATTTTTATATCTGTAATCGGTGAGCCTGTGAGCACGCCCTTATGAACCTTTTCAAACACATGGCTTTTAATGAGATTCTGAAAGTTCAGCGTCAGATCATCCACATGACATTCATTCTCAAATATTATTCCGCTTCCCCGTTCGGCTGGCTCCAATCTTAACCGCACCTCTGCATAATGCCTCAATGGCTCAAAATGACCGTAGCCTGTTACTGCTTCGGCTATTGTCTCTCTGTATTCCACCTGAGGAGCCTCAAAGGATACGCTTATGCCAAATCTTGCGGCTATAGACTGCTCTAAAACCTCTAACTGAATTTTCCCCATAACGCTTATGAGTATATCTCCTGTTTCCCTGCTGTGTGATACGGCAAGCATAGGGTCCTCGGCTTCCAAAATCCTCAGTCTTTCCATAACCGTAATCGTGTCCGTTTTATCCAGTATTTTTACTCTTGATTTAAGCGCTGCCGTAAGCTTAAAATCATTCGCATACTCTATAGATGTTTCTCCATCGCTCAACAGGGTGCCGCATATGGGAGCTCTAAGTCCCGCAACAGCAAATACATCCCCGGCACTTACTTTGTCTTTATTTTCATACTTCCTGCCATTATACACTCTTATTTCATTTACCTTTTCCGGAAAGCTTTCTTCTCCTTTTATAAACAGAAATTCATCCTTGACGTTAAGTCTTCCCGACAACGACTTTATAAATGTCAGTCTTGTTCCCTTTTCTCCCTTTTCATCATGGAGAATTTTATATACCTTCCCTTTGAATGGCAAAGCTGCTCTGTTATGATATTCGGTATGTGTCAGTTCTGAAAATATCTCTAAAAACGTGTCTATTCCTTTACCCTTCAATGCAGAACCGCTTGTCACCGTAAACAACTGTCTCTTTTTTATAAGACCGATCATGACATCATACGCCCTGTTTAAATCATAATTTCCGTTCAGATATGCTTCCATAAAAGCTTCATCACGCATAGCGGCATACTCCAACGCTTCTTCACTGATAATATCCTCGGTAGAGCTTAAATAAACGACATCCTTTGTAAGCCTGATTTTTATTTCATTCATAACTGCCTGCAAATTAAAGCCGTCAATGTCTGTTTTGTTTATAAATATGAATGCAGGTACATCATAATCCTTTAAAAGCCTGAACAATGTCAGTGTATGAGCCTGTACACCGGAGCTTCCGCTGATCAATAAAATGGCATAATCCAATGCAGAAACCGCCCGCTCCGTTTCTGCCGAAAAGTCTATATGTCCCGGTGTATCTATTATATAGTAGATGTCATCCTTATAATTAAAATACCCCTCACTTGCAAATATTGTGATTCCTCTTTTCTGCTCGATATCAGAGGTATCCATGCTTGATGTTTTGTGATCCACTCTGCCGAGGCTTCTTATGCTGCCCGTCATATAGAGAAGCTGCTCCGTAAATGTTGTCTTGCCCGCATCCACATGTGCAAAAATTCCTATTGTTTTTTTCATATGTTTATCCTTTATTATTAATTGCTTACAATTTTATATGAATTCGATAACTTATTCAATCATATTTTTCATATCCTTTGCTGACGCGCAGAAAAACAAACAGAGTTTTCGCACAATATATTAATTGTATTTATTTAAAAAGCATATATAATAATATTTATATTATATTTCTGCTATATTATTTTGACGAGGCGCACACAATGGACTTTATAATTTCAATTTTTATATTTACGTCATCCTTAGTTTTCAGCTTAATGAAAAACATTCCCATACTGATACCATTGATTGTGGGAATGCTTGCTTTTTCAATAACCGCATTAAACAGAGGCTACAAGCTTAAGGCTGTATATGCCATGATTCTGAACGGCATGAAAAAGGCTTTATCCCTCATACCTATTTTTGCATTAATAGGAGTTATCACTGCCACATGGAGGGCAAGCGGCACAATTCCTTTTTTGGTTTATTACGGAACTAAATTGATGAATCCTGATTATTTCATATTGTTTGCTTTTTTACTGTCATGTCTTGTTTCATTTTCTCTCGGAACAAGCTTTGGAACTGCCGGAACCATAGGAGTGGTACTGATTGTGCTTGCCAAGGGTGGCGGAGTAAATGCAAGTGTTGCGGCAGGTGCCATAATTTCCGGAGCATTTTTCGGTGACAGATGCTCACCCGCATCTTCAAGCGCCAATCTGGTTGCAATCATTACAGGTACGGATTTATACGGAAATGTAAAAAGAATGTTTATAACAGGAATTTTGCCCTTTGCAGCCGCAGTTATTATATACTTTCTTTTATCAAAGCAAAACCCTGTTAATTTAGGCGAAAGTACCCTGCTTAAGGATATGGAGTATTATTTTGATTTAAATATCCTGACAATACTTCCTGCAGTTATTATTTTTATTTTTGCTTTCTTAAAAAAAAGCGTCAGGGTATCAATGTTTTTCAGCATAATAACTGCAATCATTATATGCCTGTTCATACAAAAAATCGACATCTCAGAATTAATAAGGTCTATGATTTTTGGCTTTAAGCTTAACTCGGAAAGAGAAATTTCCCAGATTATATCAGGAGGCGGTTTATTATCAATGGTTAATGTTTCACTGACAGTATTGATTGCATCCTCGTATTCCGGCATATTCGAGGGAACGGGGATGCTCAACGACATTCAGGGATTCCTTAAAAAAATGAGCAAAAAAACAGGCATCTACTTAACCACATTGTTTACCGGACTGGTGACCGGTGCATTTTGCTGCAATCAGACATTGCCTGTTTTATTAACATATCAGTTAATGAATAAAATTTATATCGAAAAGGATTTGCCTAAGGAGGATATTGCAATAGATATAGAAAATACGGTAATCATGACGTCAGAGCTGTTTCCCTGGAGTATAGCCATAGCCGTACCCCTCGCCACATTGTCGGTGAGCCCCGCAAGCATACCATATGCGGTATACTTGTATCTTGTTCCTCTGCTGAACATTATCAGATTTAAAAAAACGGATACAAAAATCCAATCAGCTTAGTCAATATTTTTTTATATCAAAGGTGTCCTGTAAAAGAACCCAGTTCTGAGTAAACGGATACCCCAATCCCCAATAGCTCAGACCTCGCAAATCATAATCCTTTACGGTATCAAATTTTGCCTCGGCACTTCTTGCATCCTCGAACCATACGATGTGCGAGTTCCCGTCTTCATCCGTATAGCTGAAAAACGGTGATTGTGCGAGATTGTCATACTGTATTTCTGCATTGTGAGCATATGCTCTTTCCATGGCTTCCTCAACACTTATTGTTTCAGCCTCATCACCTTCGGCAAAGGGAATTTTCCAGTCTCTCGCGTATATCTGGAACCCCATCAGTATTTTATCCCGTGGTATTACAGTTACGGCATAATCCAAAACCCTTCTTATTTCATTGATCGGTGAAATTGCTCTCGGCTGCCCGCCTCTCCATCCCCATTCGTACGTCATCAATACCACAAAATCGGCAATTTCTCCGTGAGCGGGATAATCATGGGCTTCATACAAAAGTCCCTCCTGATCGGCACTCAGCTTCGGAGCCAGTGATGTGGAAATAAAAAATCCTTCGTTGTGCAGTCTTTCTGCAGCAGCTCTGAGAAAATTATTGTATGCCTCGCGATCCTCCGGCAACACATATTCAAAATCAACGTTTAATCCCAGATATCCCTTTTCCTTCATCTCATCAATTATATTATCCAAAAGAATATTTACCGTATCGGGATTGTTCAGTACCTTATTGGCTATATTTTCACCCGCAACGTTTACCGTAAAATTTACAATTGCCATCATGGGTATTACACCATGAGATATGGCTTCTCCTATAAGCGGCGCATCATCAATGGAAACAAGGCTTCCGTCTTCATTCACAAGATAGCCGAACGGGCTGAAAAATGTCAATAAATCCCCTGTTTCACTGACTACCTCCATTCCTTCCTGATCGAAAAAATATGAAAATCCGTTTACCTCTATTTCAGGCTTCGGTGCTTCCGGTATCCTGAGTATTTGTCCAACATAAATATTGTCGGGATTCAGGATCTGATTTTCCCAGAGTAAATCCTGAGCCGGAACTCCAAGAGCGGATGAAATCTTCCAGATTGTATCTCCCGGCTTCACCATGTATGTTTCCTGCTCCTCCGGAATCAAAAGCGACTGACCCACCAACAGTTGATTGGGATTTGTCAATCCGTTCGCTTCCATTATAGATACTATGTCAGTTTTATAATAATCTGCCAGGCTCCACAAAGTGTCTCCCTGGCGTACAACATGTATTAACATAAGCTCCTCCTATATACATATTTAATACTAATATATTCAGGCTTATCTACATAATGAATAAAAAATACAGGTCGTTTTTAACCTATATCTTTTCTGTATTGCATCCCTTTAAATTTGATTCTTTCTATATTCCTGTATACTCTCTTTCTTGCCATATCCATATCTTCATCAACTGCCGTAACCGCCAGGACTCTACCTCCGTCGGTTAAAATTTTACCGCCTGCAGTCTTGGTTCCGCCGTGGAAGACTGTTATATCCTCATCCAGCATGTCCAGTCCGGTTATTTCTTTACCCTTCTCATAGGCTTCGGGATATCCGCCCGATGCAATAACAACCGTCACACATTTTTTATGGGTCCATTTCAAATCTTCTTCCTTAAGTCTGCCTTCAATGCATTTGAGCATTATTTCAGCTAAATCTGATTCTAAACGCGGAAGAACAACCTCTGTTTCCGGATCTCCGAAGCGTGTATTGTATTCCAGAACCTTAGCCTCACCATCCTTAATCATGAGACCTATAAACAGAACTCCCCTGAAATCAATCCCTTCATCCCCTAAGCCTTTTAATGTGGTTTCAAGTATGTTTTTATTTATATAGTCTTTTAATTCCTCGGTGTAAGACGGATTAGGAGAAAAGCATCCCATTCCTCCGGTGTTCGGACCTTCATCTCCATCAAAGGCTTTTTTATAATCCTTTGCACTTTCCATGGGTATCAACGTACTCCCGTCCGCAAAACACAGCAGCGAGCTTTCAATGCCTTCAAGAAACTCTTCAATAACTACCGTATCACCTGCTTCACCAAATTTTTTTTCAGTCATTATGCTGTCTATGGCAGACTGAGCTTCCTCAACAGTATTGCATATAAGTACACCCTTGCCTGCAGCAAGACCGTCAGCCTTTACAACAACAGGCACATTAAATTTGCCAAGATTTTCTTTTGCATCCTGTGAGCTCGTATACACCTCGTATTTAGCTGTCGGTACACCGTATTTTTTCATAAATTCCTTGGAATATGACTTGCTGCCCTCCAGACGCGCACCCTTTTTATCGGGACCGAAAACCTTGATTCCTTTTTCTCTCAACATATCCGTAAGTCCCAGAACCAATGGGAGCTCAGGTCCTATAACAACTAAATCAATTTTATTGCTTACAGAAAATTTCGTGATTTTATCCAAATCATCCACTATTATATCCACACAGTCCGCAATCTGAGAAATACCCCCATTACCCGGAGCACAGTATATTTTCTCAACCAATTTGCTCTCTTTCAGCTTGTGGCAGATTGCATGCTCTCTCGCACCGTTTCCTATAACCAAGATCTTCATATTTCACCCCTAATGCTTAAAATGTCTCATGCCCGTAAATAGCATCGACATATTATTTTTATTGCACACTTCTATTGACAAATCGTCCTTGACAGAACCGCCCGGCTGTATTATGGAGGTTATGCCTGCCTTGGCAGCTTCCTCCGCACAGTCTGAAAACGGAAAAAATGCATCAGATGCCAACGCGGCATCCTTTAAGCTGTCAGCTCCTGAAAATTCAACCGCATGCTCAATTGCCTGCCTGCACGCCCATATGCGGTTAACCTGTCCCGGTGCGATGCCTATGGTCTGACCGTTTTTAACGATTACAATTGCATTTGATTTTGTGTGCTTTACAATTTTCCATGCCATGAACAAATCACTTTTTTCCTGCTCCGAAGGCTCCTTAAATGTTACCGTCTTAATTTCATTTTCTTCCGGGAAGAGCTTTGAATCAACCGTCTGAACAAGAATTCCTCCTCCGACCTTTTTGATGTCATAGGAATTTTTATCAGCTTTTTCTGAAATATTTTCTATAAGTAAAAGCCGTATGTTCTTTTTGGATTTAAGTATTTCAACAGCCTTCTCCGAAAATGACGGTGCTGCAACTATCTCCACAAAAATTTTATTAATTTCATCTGCCGTTCTTTCATCCACTTCACGGTTAAATACAACTATGCCTCCGAATATGGAGGTTGGGTCTGCATTGTATGCCTTTATGTAGGCATCGTATATGTTGTCTGCCGTACCCACTCCGCATGGATTTGCATGCTTGCATGCAACCGCGGCAGGCTCGTCAAATTCCTTCAAAAGCTCCAGAGCGCCGTTGGTGTCATTGATGTTGTTAAATGACAGCTCCTTGCCATGAAGCTGCACAGCAGAAGTCAATGTACCGCTGTTATTTGAAATTTCTTTATAAAATGCAGCCTGCTGATGAGGATTTTCACCATAGCGCATATCCTGCAGCTTTTCGTACGTCAACGTAATGGTCTGCGGCAGGTTGCCGTCTTTTCTTTCTTTTTTCATATATGCTGCAATTAATGCGTCATAATGTGCCGTATGCTCAAAAACCTTGGAGCATAAATAAAACTTTGTATCCGGTGATATTGTTTTATTTTCTTCCAGTTCATTTATAATCAAATCATAATCATCCGGATCCACAACTGCCGCAACGTCCTGATAATTTTTTGCCGCTGATCGCAGCATGGTGGGTCCGCCTATGTCTATGTTTTCTATTGTTTCCTGTCTGTCGGCATTTTTCAGTACCGTTTGCTTAAAAGGATATAAATTTACAACGACCAAATCTATGGTATCTATGTGAAGCTGCGAAAGCTGTTTCATGTGTTCATCGTCTGAACGAATTGCCAATATCCCCGCATGTATAATGGGATGAAGAGTTTTTACCCTCCCGTCCAGGCACTCGGGAAATCCTGTTACCTCTGAAATACCTTTTACCTTTATACCTGCATCTTTCAGTACGCTGTACGTTCCGCCCGTGGAAATAATTTCAACACCCAGATTGCTGAGTCTTTGTGCAAAATCGACAATTCCTGTTTTATCCGATACGCTTATCAATGCTCTCATTATTTTTCTCCTCTATTTTATTACTACCCTTCTTCCTTTCACACACAATCTGTCTTCACAATACATTTTAACAGCAAGCGGCAGCAGGCGGTGTTCCAGAACAAGGACATTTTTCTGAAGAACTTCCGCAGTATCACTGTCCGATACGCTTACTACATCCTGAAAAATTATAGGTCCTGTGTCTGCCCCTTCGTCCACAAAATGAACCGTTGCACCGCTTATTTTAACTCCGTATGCTATGGCTGCCTCATGTACCCTCATGCCGTAATAACCCCTGCCGCAAAACGAAGGAATCAACGAGGGATGAATATTAATTATTTTATTTTTAAATTGTTCAATAAATTTTCCCGAAAGTATTTTTATATATCCCGCCAGAACCACCAAATCGACATTGCGGCTTTTAAGCTCGGCTACAATTGCATCATTAAAAAGCTCAAAGTCCTTATATTTTTTTTCATCAAGAAATACTGCGTCAATATTACTGCTCCTTGCTATTTCCAGTCCGTAAGCATCCATTTTGTTTGAAATAACCACGGCTATTTCACCATTTATATTTCCTTTGTTTATTTCGTCAATCAGGGACTGTAAATTTGTGCCTGAGCCGGAAATGAGAACGCCGATTTTTTTTACAGGCATAGCTTCAGCCCGCCTTCCCTTCTGACGGTCCTTCCCATTATTACCGGTTTTTCACCGACAGATTCAAGATATGATACAATTTCTCCGGCTTTTATATTGTCCACTGCTAAAACCATTCCGATTCCCATGTTAAATGTCGAATACATTTCATCCGTATCAATATTGCCCTCTTTTTGTATCAGTCTGAATATGGGCAGCACATCAATATTTTCAGTCTCAATATCTGCAGTGATACCCTCGGGAAACATGCGCGGTATGTTTTCGTAAAAGCCTCCCCCGGTTATGTTGGACATACCCTTTATTTCAAATTTGCTTATCAGGTCAAGGATCAGCTTCGGATATATCCTTGTGGGAGTTATCAGGCTTTCACCCAATGTACAGCCCAATTCATCTATATATTCATCCACGCTGTAATTATTGCGTTCAAAAAACACCTTACGCACCAGCGAGTAACCGTTGCTGTGAATACCGCTTGAAGGGATTCCTATAAGGACATCTCCTTCGATTATTTTGGAGCCGTCTATTATTTTCTTTTTATCGACAATACCCACACAAAAGCCCGCTATGTCATATTCGCCTTCACTGTAAAGACCGGGCATTTCCGCGGTTTCTCCTCCGATCAGTGCAGCACCTGCCTTAACACATCCGTTGGCAACACCTTTTACTATATCGGCGGTCTTTTCAGGCAACAGTCTTCCCGTTGCTATGTAATCAAGAAAAAACAAAGGCTTGGCTCCCTGACATATTACATCGTTCACGCACATTGCAACCGCATCCTCTCCGATAGTGTCATGCCTGTCGGTTTTAAAAGCAATCATCAGCTTTGTTCCCACACCGTCAGTACCGGAAACGAGAACAGGCTCCTCATATGCATCCTTGTCGATTGCAAACATACCTCCGAAGCCGCCTATATCGGAAACCACACCCTTCGTATACGTTCTTTTCACATGATCTCTTATCAATCTCACCGTTTCATATCCGGCATGAATATCCACTCCGGAATCCTTGTAGGTTAATTTTTCAGACATAATCTCACCTCTTACATGTTTTTGTTTGGTACTTCCATGGGATAATCACCGTTGAGACAGGCAAGACAGTAGTTGTTATCTGATGATGTGGACTTAACAAGACCGTCTATGCTCAAATAATGAATGCTGTCTGCATTTATGAACTCTCTGATTTCTTCGATTGTTTTATTCGCTCCGATGAGCTTTTTTCTGTCCGGAGTGTTTATGCCGAAGAAGCATGAATGTGTCACAGGCGGTGAAGCAATCCTCACATGCACCTCTTTTGCTCCCGCTTCCTTTACCATGTTCACTATCTGCTTTGTGGTCGTTCCCCTTACTATACTGTCATCTATAAGAACAACTACCTTGTCCTTTACAATTTCCTTTAAAACGCTCAGCTTTGTTTTAACGCCCTGCTCCCTCAACTCCTGATTCGGTTCGATGAAGGTTCTTTTTGCGTATCTGTTTTTTATGAGTCCAAGACCGAAGGGTATCTTCAATTCCTCGGCATATCCTATGGCCGCGGGAGTTCCCGAATCCGGAACCGAAAATACCAGATCAGCCTTTACGGGTGCTTCCTGTGCTAAAATTCTCCCCGAATTATATCTCGTTTCATAAACATTGACTCCGTCCAGATTGCTGTCGGGTCTCGCAAAATAAATATGCTCGAATATGCAAAGCTTCTTCTGGGCATATCTGTCACTTTTTATGCTTTTAACGCCTTCTCCGTTTATTACAACAATTTCTCCTGGCTCTATATCTCTTATGAACTCACCGCCCATTGCACTTATAGCACAGCTTTCCGAAGCAAGAAGATATCCGTCATCTCTTTTGCCTAAGCAAAGGGGACGCAGACCGAAATAATCTCTCACACCTATTAATTCCTTTTCTGTCATAAAAACAAAGGCATATGCACCCTTGACTATTTCCGTGATATTTTTAATGGAGCTCACAATATCTCCCTTGTTGTATCTTGCCAGCATGTTTGCCACAACCTCAGAATCTGTCGTCGTCTGGAATATTACGCCGCTGTCCTCAAGTATATTTCTCATGGAATCCGCATTTACGAGATTGCCGTTGTGGGCAAGACCTATGGAGCCTTCCTTGTAGCGCACAACAAGAGGCTGTGCATTTTCTTTTTCACTGTCACCTGTGGTGGAATACCTTACGTGACCTATGGCAATATCGCCCTTAAGACCGTTAACCACATCCGGTGTCAGAACATCGGCAACCAACCCCATGTCCTTATGAAATTCTATCTTTTTGACAGTATTGATTGCAATTCCGGCACTTTCCTGACCCCTGTGCTGAAGTGCAAATAATCCGAAATAAATTAACCGAGACGCGATGTCAGGCTTGCTTGTGTATACGCCCACGACACCGCATTCCTCATGAAGCTTATCATCATCTATAAATTCGTACATAATCTCTCCTCAAGTGTTGATTATTTGCTGCTTATTCTTGCCAAAACTTCCTGATAAACCTCTTCAACGCCTCCCAGATCTCTTCTGAATCTGTCTTTGTCCAGCTTTTTGTTTGTCTCCGCATCCCAGAGTCTGCATGTGTCAGGAGAAATTTCATCGGCTAAAATTACCTGACCGTCATAAATACCAAACTCAAGCTTAAAATCTATAAGCTTTATATTGATTCCGAGGAAGAATTCTTTCAATACATCATTAACCTTCAATGCGTATTCCTTAACTATCTTAAGCTCTTCATCCGTAGCAAAGCCCATGGCCTTTATGTGGTAATCGTTGATCATGGGATCTCCTAATTCATCATTCTTGTATGAGAATTCCAATACGGTCTCCTTCATAATCACGCCTTCTTCGATACCCAGTCTTTGAGAAAGGGAGCCTGCCGCAACATTTCTCACTATAACCTCAAGAGGTAAAATTTTTACTGCCTTTACCAATGATTCATTGTCACTTAAAAGCTCAATCTGATGCGTGGGAATTCCGTGCTCCTCTAAAAGTGCAAACATAGCAGCCGACATTTTATTATTTACAACGCCCTTGCCCACAATTGTTCCTCTTTTTTCTCCGTTGAAAGCAGTTGCATCATCCTTGTATTCCACGATGTATTTTTTTTCATCCTCTGTTCTGTAAACTTTTTTTGCCTTTCCTTCGTAAAGCATCTCTAATTTTTTCATGTTAATCCTCCGTTTTATTTTAATTTTTCCTGTATTTTTTTATCCTTTTCCATGACCTTATCAGCCATTTGCTTCTTGTATGCATTAAATTTAATTCTTAGCTCATCATATTTTACGGACAATATTTGTATTGCCAATAGTGCAGCATTCTCAGCACCGTTAATCGCCACCGTTGCAACCGGTACTCCGGGAGGCATCTGCACTATGGCAAGAAGCGCATCCATTCCTTCCAGCTCAGATGATTTTATGGGGACACCTATTACGGGAAGAGACGTACAGCCTGCCAGCACTCCCGGCAGATGAGCTGCCTTGCCCGCTGCTGCAATTATAACCTCATATCCGTTGGCATCCGCATTTTTTGCAAAGCTAATCGCTTCATCGGGAGTTCTGTGAGCGGAAATTACTCTCACTTCAGTTTCAACGCCAAATTCCTGTAAAATTTTGTAACCCTTTTCTACTACCGGGAAATCCGAATCGCTTCCCATTATTATTGCTGCTTTCATAATTCCTCCTATTTGAAATATTGGACTCCCGATTCAAATATCAACTGATCCTTTTCACCGGGGATATTTTTATATAAATTATTGTCAAGTCTTTCCGAGTGAGCCATTTTACCGAATACTCTGCCGTCCGGACTCGTTATACCTTCTATTGCTTCCATAGAGCCGTTAGGGTTAAACATCCCGTCGTATGTGCGCTCATTGTTTAAATCCACATACTGTGTTGCTATCTGCCCGCTCGCTTTAAGCCTGTTAATCCATTCCTCGCTTGCCGCGAATCTTCCCTCGCCGTGAGACACCGGCAGGTAATGAACATCTCCAGCATTACACATATTCAGCCACGGTGATGAATTGTTAACCACCTTTGTTCTTACAAATCCGGATATGTGTCTTCCTATTTTGTTGTATGTAAGCGTAGGATAATCCTCTTTTATTTCAACTATCTCTCCGAAGGGCACAAGTCCAAGCTTTATAAGAGCCTGAAATCCGTTGCATATACCTATTATCAGACCGTCTCTGTTTTTCAGAAGCTCCGTGACAGCTTCCTTTAATAGCTCATTCCTGAAAACCGATGCAATAAATTTACCCGATCCCTCAGGCTCGTCTCCGGCACTGAAGCCGCCGGGGAATGCGATGATCTGAGAGTTTTTTATACGCTTGTTCATCTCCCTGATAGATTCCGTAATATCTGATGAACTCAGGTTTTTAAAAACAAACATATCCGTTTCGGCTCCCGCTCTTTCAAAGGCTCTTTGCGTATCATATTCACAATTTGTGCCCGGAAATACGGGTATGAATACCCTTGGTCTCGCAATCCCGTGAGCAATTTTATTATTTTTGTACATAATGGTACTTTCAGCGCCTATTTTTCCTTCAGCATCTTTTTTAACGGGATAAATGCTTTCAAAGGTCTTTAACCAATTACTTTTAATTTCATCGAGAAAAATGCTCATGCCTTCGCTTAATGAAATTTCTCTGTCCGAAGATGTTGTTCCTATTTCTGTTCCCATAAAGCATTCATCAGCTTCCAAAATAATGTCTCCGTAGCTTGATGAAAACCACTGCTTTTTATCCATTATCAGGTCGTATACTGCTTTGAAACCAATCTGATTCCCTAAAGTCATTTTACTTATAGCGGCAGCTACTCCGCCATAGCCAACCGTATGTGCGCTCAGAATTTTTTTGTTAAGTATCGCATCGTGTATCATCTCATATTTATTTTTAAGATCCTCAAAATCGGGTATCTTGTTGCTGTCCTTCTTTATACTTACCAGCAATACCTTGCTGCCAGGTTTTTTAAATTCGGGAGATACTATATTGTTTACATCCTCTGTTGATACCGCAAAGCTTATGAGTGTGGGCGGTACATTCATATCCTTGAAGGTTCCCGACATGCTGTCCTTTCCGCCTATGGCAGGAATCTTAAGCTCGTGCTGCACCTTGTATGCACCTAATAATGCGCTGAGTACCTTACCCCATCTTTCAGGCTCCTTGTTAAGCTTTTCAAAATACTCCTGAAATGACAGCCGGATATTTCTGTAATCCGCTCCCATCGCCACTGACTTTGCAACAGAATGAATAACAGCATACATGGCTCCATGGTACGGACTTTTTTCCGATAAAAATGGATCAAAGCCGTGAGCCATTATTGAGCAAGTGTTTGTAATTTTATCCTGCACAGGTATCTTGGCAGCCATTCCTTCCACAGGAGTGAGCTGAGTGAAACCTCCGAAGGGCATCAGGACTGTTCCCGCCCCGACGGTCGAATCAAACCTTTCAACCATTCCCTTCTGGCTTGCCACGTTCAGGTCTCTCAGATTTTCAAGCCACGCTTCCTTTAAATCATTGTTATAAAACGATCTTTTGGCTTCCTTTTTAACAGGCTCCTTTATGAGTGCGCTCGTTATTTGCTTAACGCCGTTCGTATCAAGAAAGCTTCTGTCTATATCCAGTATCGTCTTTCCTCTCCACATCATTTTCAATCTTCTGTCATCGATGACACGGGCAACCACAGTTGCTTCCAGATTTTCTTCATGTGCATATTCTATAAATTTCTGTGCGTCTTCCTCTGAAACAACAACAGCCATCCTTTCCTGAGATTCCGAAATGGCAAGCTCGGTACCGTCTAAACCATCGTACTTCTTTGGTACTGCATCAAGATTTATATTTAAACCATCGGCTAATTCTCCGATTGCGACCGAAACTCCTCCGGCCCCGAAATCGTTACATTTTTTTATAAGCAGGCTTACTTTTTCATTTCTGAACAATCTTTGGATTTTTCTTTCGGTAGGAGCATTACCTTTTTGTACCTCCGAACCGCACTTGATAATTGATTTTTCGTCATGCTCCTTGGATGATCCCGTAGCGCCGCCCAATCCGTCTCTGCCCGTTCTTCCGCCTAAAAGTATAACAATGTCTCCTTCAATAGGTGCTTCTCTTCTAACATTTTCTTTTTTTGCAGCTGCTATTACCGCACCGACTTCCATTCTCTTTGCAACGTATCCGGGATGGTAAATTTCATTCACATATCCCGTTGCGAGACCTATCTGGTTACCATAGGAGCTGTAGCCTGCCGCTGCCTCGGTGGATATTTTTCGCTGAGGCAGCTTTCCCGGTATTGTGTCCTCGATTTTCTGTCTCGGATCTCCGCTTCCTGTAATACGCATAGCCTGATAAACATAGGAACGTCCCGACAAGGGATCTCTGATTGCTCCTCCTATACAGGTTGCCGCCCCGCCAAAGGGTTCAATTTCTGTTGGATGATTGTGAGTTTCATTTTTAAACATCAACAGCCACTCTTCATTTTTGCCATCCACGTCAACATTGATTGTGATACTGCACGCATTTATTTCATCCGAGATTTCCAAATCATTCAAATAGCCTGTTTTTCTCAGTTCCTTTGCATTGATTGTAGCCAAATCCATCAGTGATATATCTTTTTGTCTGTTTTCATGGACGAGTCTTCTGGAGCTTAAGTACAAATCAAATGTTTTTTGTATTTCCTCATTGATTTTTCCATCTTCGAATTCTATTTTTTCGATTTCTGTATTGAACGTTGTATGTCGGCAATGATCCGACCAATATGTGTCAATTACTCTTATTTCCGTAACGGTGGGATTTCTTTTTTCATTATTTTTAAAATATTCCTGACAAAATAATAAATCCTCAAAACTCATAGCAAGCCCCATTTCCGTGCGGAGCTCTTCTACTTCATTTTTGGATTTATCTGTAAAGTCATTTATATATTCAACATCCGATGCTTCGTCGTACTCTTCATAAAATGTAGCATATCCCTCTAAATCCGTTTCTCTCGAATCAACTGGATTGATAAAATATCCTTTGATTTTTGCAACATCATCCTTTGATAATTCTCCTTCAAGAATTATTACCTTTGCGTATTTAACCCTTACCTCTTCCCTGCCTGTAATTACACGTATGCACTGAGATGCAGAATCAGCCCTTTGATCATACTGCCCCGGTAAAAATTCAACAGCAAACGCATTATCATTGTATACACTTATATCCTCAAAACGTACATCATCCTGATTCGGTTCGGAAAAAACTGCGGAGGATGCCTTCATAAAATCTTCATCATCAAGTCCGGATACCATGTATCTGTTTAATATACGAACATTTTTCAGGTTTTTAAGCTGTAATCTTTCCTTAAAATCGTTCATCAGATTTATGGACTCAGTGTTAAAGCCTGTCTTCTTTTCCGCAAATACTCTCTTAACATCAAAATTCATATTGACCTTCCTTAATTATGTATTTACTTAATCTTTAAATAAAGGATAACAAATATAAAATTGCATGTCAATGGTTTTTAAGATAATATTTTGATTATTTTCATTTTTAGTTCGTATAATTGCGTACATTACAACCATGTCCGTTTATATAATTCGTATTATTGTGGCATTTAAAATAAATCACCTATTGTACATTGATAAAATATACTTTTACTGTTAAAATTAAAACATGATTTATTTATAGGAGGTAGTATGTTGACAAAATTAAAAAAATTATTAAGCATTCAGGGAATTATTATAATTTTTCTTCTCTTATCATATCTTTCTGCTACATACGCTTGGAGTAAGAACAAACCATTAGAAAGCATTACCGGGTTTTATCAATCTGTGGGCTATCCTGTTGATCTATACGAGTACAGCTTTGATTGGGAGGAAGAAGGAGATTATTTTTTTAGACTTAACGGGATTGTGTTAGAAAAAGGAAAATTCGAAAGATATAAAGATAACATTTATGTCTGTACCGACGAATCGGGAAATGAAAAAATAATCACTTTGCTAAATGAAGGATTTTATTTTTACTATGAAGCTGATAAAAAAGTAGTTGAAATGAAAAGAGTATCAGAAATTCCAAGTGCATTACTTGAATAAAGAGAATATTTACGTATAAATAGATATATTTATTAAAGCCGCAAGAGCAGTAGCTTTTGCGGCTTATTATTTTATTCTGTGTATTCCTTTGATTCTTCCTCGCCTCTCAGAACTCTCAGAGCTCCGTAAGCCAGGGACTCCATTTCATTTTCTCCTGCCATTATCTCAACGTGAGATATGAAGGATACCCTTTGTTTTATCCATGATGTGAGCATCTTGGAATGAGCGATGCCTCCGGTCAGTATGATAACATCCACCTCTCCGTTAACAACGGTTGCAAGTTCACCTATACCCTTGGAAATCTGATAAGCCATAGCTTCATAAACAAGCTTTGCTTCCTCATTGCCTTCGTTGATCATTTTTTCAACTTCTCTTGCATCAAGAGTGTTCAGATATGCTCTCAAGCCTCCGTTACCTCTCAGCTTTTTATGCATTGTTCTTTTATCATACTTGCCTGAATAGCAAAGATTTATAAGCTCTCTGCACGGAACTCTGCCTGCTCTTTCCGGGGAGAACGGTCCCTCATCATCAGAAACTAAATCTATGATTTTTCCATCCGAATGTATGTTGATGGATATTCCGCCTCCTAAGTGAGCCACAATGATGTTTAATTCATCGTATCTCTTACCTTTGCTCTTGGCGTACTTTATTGCCATTGCTCTCGTGTTTAGAACGTGACTGGCACTTGTTCTGGGTATCTCGGGAGACCCGGAAATTCTTGCTATGTCTAAGAGTTCATCCGTCATAACCGAATCGTAAATGAATGAAGGTACTCCGACTTCCTTTGCTATACCGTAAGCAATTGGTGCCGCAAGATTTGATGCATGCTCCATAACCGGTCTGTTTTCAACTCTGTCAACCATTAAATCATTGATAGTGTATGCTCCTGATTTAACCGGAGGGAGCATACCACCTCTTGCCACCACAGCAGATAATTCATTGATATCAAAGTTCTGCTCTTTAAGGAAAGACATTACAACTTCTTTTCTCATCTGAAGCTGGTCCTCAACATTGTCAAATGAATCAATCAATTCCACAGGATGATCCAATGTCTTTACAAATATTTCTTTTTCATCCTCGTACAAAGCAATTTTTGTCGAAGTCGAACCTGGATTTATTGCCAAAATTTTATAGCTCATAGCTTCCTCACATAATATAAATTTTCTGTATGGTCTCCACCCATCATTAAGTAATTCCTTAATATATTATACAGCTTTCATTCCGGCATTTAAAGCCTTAATATTTATATCCACAAATTTATCTTTAACAGATTCCTTTATGATGCTCTCCCAGTCAATGTCCGTTAAATTCATTGATTTTATCAATGCTCCTAAAAGCACTACGTTCATTACCTTTGTGTTTCCTAACTTTTCTGAAATTTCAGCAGCATTTATTACCTTCGTATTTACTTTATCGCTTACTGCTTCTATAACTCCCTTAGGATAAGCAATTTTTCCTGAAAGGATGGGAGCAGAAGGTATTTCGTGCTCGTTTATAACCGCTATACCGTCAGGCTTCAAAAATTCCAGCCACCTTATTGATTCCATGGTTTCAAAGGAAACCAATATATCAGCATCTCCTACACCGATAATAGGTGAATAAACCTTTTCGCCATATCTTACCTGCGTAGAAACGCTTCCGCCTCTTTGTGCCATCCCGTGAATTTCGGACATTTTTACATCATATCCTGCCTGTAAAAGTCCGTTTGACAATATTTTACTCACAAGTATTGTTCCCTGACCGCCAACGCCGACTAATAATATATTCTTATTCTTCATATTAAACACCTACCTTACTGATAGCTTTTACAGGACATACCTGTGCACACAACTCGCATCCAACGCATTGATCTTCATTTATAAATGATTTTTTTATTTCATGCTGGAAGTGAATTGCCGGACAGCCTGTTCTTACACATGCCTTACATCCTATACAAATTTCCTGATTAACTTCACAAACACCCTGCAGCGGTCCGAACTCCTCTGTATCCTGCTCGGAATATTTTTTAAGAGCACATGGATATCTTGTTATTATCACAGATGGCTCTTCAAAAGCAAATGCCCAGTCAATCGCTTCCTTCATATCATCTCTTCTTATTGGGTTGACTGTTTTTACATGTTCAACACCAAGTGCTCTGACTACAGCCTCAATATCGGTTATTTTAGCTGTATCTCCCTGAAGAGTGAAGCCTGTACCCGGATTTTCCTGATGACCGGTCATAGCCGTTATCCTGTTGTCAAGTATACATGTAACTGTGTTACTCTTGTTATATATTACGTCCAGCAAGCTCGTCATCCCCGAATGGAAGAATGTTGAATCCCCTATTACGGCAATGAGACGCTTGTCATCGTTATTTTTCTCAAACACCTTTTTAGCTCCGTGAGCCATGCTTATACTGCCGCCCATACATACACATG